>JBHHVM010000268.1:0-5217 GCA_046754265.1 Phycisphaerae bacterium | reverse complement strand
CTGAGTTTCAGCCATAGGCTGGCCGCGGCCGACTGCAGTTGGAGCCTAGCCCCCCTCGGCTGGGCCCTGCTGGGGGCTGTGGGCGGCTTGTGGGTGTGCGGTCTAGCTTTCGCCAACGGTTTGAGCGGCCAAGGCATGATCATGGGAAGCTCAATACCGGTGCTCTTGGTGGCGGCGTTGGCTGGGCACCGCACCGGGCACGGCCACCGACCGACACCCGACCCCCCTTCGGTTGACGCCGTACTGCCAGACCTGCGTGACAGGTCGCCGTGGCTGCTTCGTTTCATCGCCTCATGGTTGGGCGTGGCCACCGCCATCCTGATTCTGACCTGGCAGCAGATCGTTCGTGCCGTTCAGCCGGGGCCCGGGTCAGCGGAGGCGGCGGCCGCGGTGTTGGTGGTGGCGGCAGGTGGGGGCTTGCTCTTCGGGGAACGGACCAAGGCCGCCCGCTGGCCTTCCCTCGGCGGACTGGGATTGGCTGCCACGCTGACCGGTGTCGTCGTGGCGGCCGGGGCTGCATTACCCATCGTCCACCTGTCTGCCGGCTTCGACGGAGACTCCCCTGCTTGGTTGGCCTCGTTAGGGGTGGGCGCTGCCGGAGCGGCATTGGGCGGTTTCAGCTTTGCCTACGGGCACCTGGCGGTCATCTGCCGGGTGGGCAGTCGCCCCGCCACGGGCGCCGCCTTGCTGGCGACAGCCCTTGCCGGGTGCGCCGTAGCCCTGCTGGCCTTGCCGGACGACGGGCCCGGGCAGCGGGGCGGATTCGTCCAGTTGGCGATATTGGCCCTGTCTCTGGCTGCCGCGGGAGGCTTGGCCGTCATACACGAGCCGGATTATTCAGCCCGGACCCGGCGCTGGCGACTGGCCACCGTGGCCGGCTGCGTCGCCGTCATGCTATACGGCCTGCCCCTGGCGGGCCGGCGGTGGGTGATCAGCCCCGTCGTGCCGGTGCCCCAAAACGACGTGGCTGGGGAGGTCCCCCCCGGACCGGCCACGCTGAGCGCGGCCATCAACTGATCCGACCAAGCCCTATTCCAGCATCTCTGAGGGTGTTTTGCCCGCTTTTCTCGGACCTGTTTCAGACGTCCCTGGGAGTGTCCGATATTCCATCATCCGGTCGCGGACCACCCGACCGGCCCTGCGCCGGGCCTCTGGAACGGCCTGCTCGCCCTTGGGAGGTTGCCCGATGACCCCGCCTGCACCCCGACATCGCCCGATTGCTCGACGCCTGTTGGGCGGCCTGCTACTTGTTTTCGTGTTGACCAGTTGCCTGCGCGTTTGGCTGGGACCGTTGCCGACGCTCCAACAGGCCCACGCTCAAATTCCCGACTCGGGCCGACAGCGATTCGATATGATTCGCGAGGCCCAGCGGACCAACCAATTGCTCGATCAAATCCTGACCACCCTCCGCCAGGACACGCTTAACGTCCGCGTGGTCGGCACCGATAAGAACGCCAAGAAGGACACCGGCCGGGGCAGAAAGGCCCGGCGCCCCTAGAAACTGCCTATGGATGCCTGCCCCGCCAAACTACCAACTGGGTTAGCGCTGCTCGCGGTGCTGCTGGCCGGCGGTCAGACCCTGGCCTCTGCAGGGCCGGACCGGGCCCAGCCGGTGCTGGAATCCGCCTCGCAGGGCGATCCGAATCCCCAGGCCAAGACTCCCGACGACGCTCCTGCCTCGCAGGGTGACGTTGCGGTGTCACCCTCCGGCACGGTTGAAATGCACGTGGCCGACCAACCCTTGGGGGACATCCTCCGGCTGTTGTCCATTCAGGGCAAACGCAACATCGTGGCCACGCCGTCGGTCGAGGGCCGTGTCACCGCCGATCTATACGGCGTGACCTTTGAGCAGGCCCTGGACGCCGTGCTGATGGCCAACCAGGCCGGTTACGTCCAACGCGGCAATTTCATCTACGTCTATACGGACGAAGAAATGGCCCGCATGTCCGAGGCCCGCCACCCGGTGGAAACGCGTGTCATTCGCCTCTATTACATCACTTCAACCGACGCCCACGCGGTGATTGAGCCGCTGCTGTCGGACGTCGGCACGGTGACGGTTTCACCCACCGCCGAGGCGGGCATCAGTCCTGACAGTGGAAACGCCGGGGCCGACCACAACGCCGCCATTCCCTATCTGGTCGTTCGGGACTATCCCGAACGCCTGGCCCAGATGCAACGCATACTCGATCAGGTTGACGCTCGCCCGCAGCAGGTGTTGGTCGAGGCCACCATCCTGCGGGCCACGCTCAATGACGACAACGCCCTGGGCATCGATTTCACGATCCTGGGCGGCGTGGACCTGGAAATGCTGGGGGCCACCTCCACCGGCATCACCACCTTGGAGACGGGGCAGTTGCCCACCGCCCGGTTCGAGAGATTCAACGCCGCGGTCGAGACCGATTTCGCCAATGCGGTGCCCAATGGTGGCATCAGCTTCGGAGTCATCAAAGACCACGTGGGCATCTTCCTTCGGGCACTGGAACAAGTATCGGACACCGAGCTGCTGGCCAACCCCAAGGTGCTATGCCTCAACAAACAAAAGGGCCAGGTCATCGTTGGCCGGCGGGACGGCTATCTCACCACCACTGTCACCGAGACCCAGGCAGTGCAAACCGTCGAATTCCTGGAAACCGGCACACAGTTGATTTTTCGACCTTTCATCGGCAAGAACGGTTACGTCCGCATGGAGCTTCACCCCGAAGACAGCATCGGCGGTTTGACGGCCGCCAATTTGCCCTTTGAAACCACCACGGAGTTGACCACCAACGTCCAATGTCGCGACGGCCAAACCATCTTGATCGGCGGTCTATTCCGAGAGGTCAATAGTGACAGCCGCTCCCAGGTGCCCCTGCTGGGTGATCTGCCCGGCATCGGGCAGGCCTTTCGCTCCAACGCCGACAACTCCAAGAGCGAGGAGGTCATCATCCTGTTGACCGTCCACATCGTCAAGGACGACGACGCCTATGCCGCCGCCTCCGAACAGCAGATGCAGGATTTTGAGCGCATGCGCGTGGGGTTGCGACACGGCCTCATGTGGCACGGAAGACAACGTCTGGCACAAACGCACTACCGCCACGCCCTGCAACACTATGCCGACGGTGACGTGAAGAAGGCCCTTTGGAACGTACGATTGGCGCTCCGCAATTTCGGCCAATTCGGGCCAGCCATCAAACTCAAGGAGGAGTTGTTGGACGCCCGGGATTGGGACGAAGACAACAGCCTGGTGCGCGATTTTCTCTGGCGAGAGATTCAGCGAGAAAAAGGCCCTGGGGCCGGCGTGCACCGCTACGACCGGCCCGGGTTCGAACCGCTGCCGGTTTTCGACAGGCCCGCCGAGTCAGCGCCCGGCGATGACCTGGACCTCAAAGAACGGGAGACGGACCGATGAACCGGTCATTGACCAGGTTGCACTGGTTGTGGACGGCCGGCATGACGGTCCTGGTCGGGGCGACTCCGTGCCTAATGGGCTGCTCGACGACCACCCACCAAAAGCAGAAGGAACAGGCCGAGCTGAAGTGGAGTCAAGTTCGGGCCAAGGTCAAACATCAACTGGCCACCCAACAGTTTGAGTCGGGCCACATCGAAGCCGCCATCACCACCGCCCGCGAATCGTTGGGCCTGGACCCCACCAACCCTCAGGGCCACGTCCTGTTGATACGGGCCTTTCTGGAACAAGGGAATCTGGCCGACGCCCGGCGAGCCCTGCAAATCGCCACCGGGTTGAATCTGGATTCGCCCGATTTGGCTTATACCCGCGGCATCCTGGCCGAACACAGCGGCCGGCTCGACGTAGCGATCACCGCCTATCAACACGCTACCGAACTCGACCGCGGCCGACTCGAGTTCGTCATCGCCCAGGCTGAGTGTCTGGTCGCCCTAGATCGCCCCGACACAGCCAGACGGCTTGTCGCCGACAACCTCGACCGGTTCGACCGCGACGGCACGCTGGACGCCTTGTTTGCGGAGATTTGCCTGCTCGAAGGTGACACCACCACCGCAGTCGAGTCCTTTCGCCGGGCCATGACGCTGCTGGAGGATGAGGATCCCGACGTGGCTGAACAATTCGGTCTCCTGCTGGCCCGCGACGGCCAGTTCGCCGAAGCGGTGGCTGTACTCCGCCCCCTGACCGAACGCCACGACGTGGAGCTCTCCGGAGCGGTCGTTCGAGCCCTGGCGGGCGCCTATCTCGAAACGGGCCAACCCCAAGCGGCCGCGGACCTGCTCGACCCCTGGCTGGACGAGAATGCCCGGGATGCAGCCGCGTGGCTACTGTCAGCCCGCCTCGCCCTGGCCCGCAACGATCCAGCCACCGCCTACCACCTCACCGACGCAGCCATCCGCAGCCAGCCCCGCAACGCCGACGCCTACATGCTGCACGCCTACGCCTGCTGGCAACAAGGCCAGAACCACCGGGCCGCCGACTCCCTACGACAAATCCTGGCACTGGAACCGGAAGATCCGCTGGCCCGCCAATTGCTCGACCGCGTCCTGGCCGACACCCTGGACGCAAACCGCGACGAATCTCCGTCGTCCTAAGCCCCTGAGACTGCGGCCAACACTCCCGCCACCGCGGCACCCAACGCCTTTCCGGAATCGCCCCGTCGAGTGTATGATGCCCGGCAACCCAGGTGACGCCCGTGCCGTCATCCCGATACCAACAGGTCGGTGCCGGAATGCACCCCTCGAGAGACTGCCATGCCCACGATACTGGCTGCCGTCATGCCAGGCCCCGATCGGCCCGTTGAAGTCCGCGAGATACCCTCACCGGAGTTAGAGCCCGATTCTGCCCTGTTGGCCGTGGAATTGAGCGAGGTCTGCGGAACCGACGTCCACCTGCTCCATGGTCGATTGGCCGGGGTGCCCTACCCCATCGTGCCCGGACACGTGTCGATCGGGCGGCTGGAAAAAATCCGCGGCACCTTGGTGGACACGGCGGGTAAGCCGTTTGTCGAGGGCGACCGGCTGTTAGTTGGCCACAACGTGGCTTTTGACATGGTCGTTGCAGCTTACAAGTGGCCGGACCTTCTGCCGGCCATTTTCGCCAAGTACGAGCGCGATCAAGTAACCGATACGTTGCTGCGGCAGAAGTTGATCGATATCGCGTCTTTTCGTCGCGTCAGGACCCGATACGCTCTCGCGAACCTGGCCAAGCGATGGTTCACTATTGAGATGGACAAGGACACCTGGAGGCTCCATTACGATGAGCTGTACGATGTG
>JBHHVM010000267.1:0-5237 GCA_046754265.1 Phycisphaerae bacterium | reverse complement strand
CAGCAAGTCGGCGTCCCAATTGAGGTTGATCATGCAAGTCGCGCTGGGGCCCTCGCCCGCGCCAGCCCTTGAAGGGCCGGCCTTGGTTTGGGCCTGGATAGGGGGCACCAACCCAGCAGCGGACGAAAAAGCCACGATGACAATTACAAGCCACGGGGTCTGCATCTTCATAGCAGGTCTCCAATTGCGTGTTCAAGCGTCTTGAGTCTATGGCGGGCATAGGTGGCACCAAGGGCGCCGGGAAATAACTCGATCGCCCGGGCAAACGCCCGAGCCGATGACTTGGTCAGTCCGAACTCTCGGTCCATGCGGTCGGCCTGGGTCACCATGATCAGCGATGCTTGGTCGATCAACCGGTGGGCCTCGGCAATCGGATCGGGCGCTGCCGATTCTTGTTGGAACGCGTCCAGGCGGCTCTCCAATTGGCGGAGCGTTGCGACGCGGCGAGCCACGGCCGCCCGCCAGTCCGCTTCCAGCGCCAGGGATTCGGACATGGCCCGAAGCCGGGCAGCCTCCGCATCTATCGCTATCAGGCGCTCAGCAGCCAGATGCTCGGTCGAAGTTGAACCCGCCAGCCACGATTGAAAGACCCAACCAACCGTCACTATCCCAAGGGCAAAGCTAGCAGCCCAAGCCATCCGGCGATTCCGTTGACGTGTGCACTGAGTATGGAGGATACGGTCAGCCAGGTCCGCCGCAGCCGGTGGAGCGTCACCCGCTGCCCGATCCGCATGTTGGAGTAGCCGTGCCAGCGGATCATCGTGCATCGAAACACCCCTCCGCCACGCCCATCAAAAGGTTGCGCAACCGATCTCTGGCCCGGACCAGACGGACTTCCACCGCGTTGCGTTTGATACCCAACAGGGTGGCGACCTGCTCGACGGGCTTTTGCTCCAGATAGTGCAGCACGATCACCTCGCGAAGCCCCATGGGCAAAGCGCGAACGGCATCCTGGACCGTGCCGTCGACTTCCGTGCTCATAGCCTTCCGATCGGACCGGTGGGCCGTTCCAGACGCCCTCAAAAGCCGCAGGCCTGGCAGCAGTTTCCGGCGAATCAGCGCTCGGCGCCAGCGCTTGCGACAAGTATTCAAGGTGATGGTCGTCAACCAGGTGCCCACCTCGGATTGACCCCGAAAATGGCGTGCGTTTGCAAGGGCCGACAAGAATACATCCTGAACCACGTCGTGTACCTCATCGGACCAGCCCAGCAATCGGTACGCCAGACCGGCCACTTGGTCATGGTGCTGCGTCACCAGGCGCTCGAAGGCGCCGCGATCCCCACGAGCCAATCCCTCAGCCAATTCCATGGAAGCGCCCGGAATCGCAACCGCCTCCGCCAACCCGATGGTCGATCCGCCGCAGGTCATAGTTCCCTATGTTAGACCCCCGACCGGGCCGGCACTTACACGATTCTTGTAGGATATGCGCACCCCGCCTTGGCGGACGGCTTTGGCGCACCTTCCAAGAGGCAGACTTTAGCGAGTGATGGCCTTGCCGAGGGTAACCCGCTCGATCAGGCTGGGGGGGATGCCGATGGTGCCGACGATGGATTCGCCGACGTAGCGTTGGGCGTCGGGCTTGACCAAACCGATCTTGTTGGCCACGAAGGTCATGGTTAGATCGGCTTTGATGGCGGCATTGGCCGGTTCGCCGGTGTTGCAGTCCAATCCCGAAGGCACGTCGATGGCAAACAACATGCTCTTAGGCGCTTTGTTGATGGCCTTGATGAGCACATCCATCGGCGAGCGCACTTTGCCGGAAAAACCAGTGCCCATCAGCGCGTCGACGACGATGTCATCCTGGGTTAGCTCAGCGGCTGCTGCTCGGGCAGCGTCCGGCGTCGTGATACCGCGCACTTCCAGCCCGATCTTGGTGACCACACCGTGGTTGGTGGCACAGTCCGGGCTGAGGCGGGCTGGGTCGCCTGCCAAGAATACGACGACGGCGATGCCGTGATTGGTCAGGTGTCGGGCGATGACAAACCCGTCGCCCCCGTTGTTGCCCGGACCGCAGAAGATGACCGCACGGTGGCCTTGCTTGGATCGAACGCGGTAGCGTATCTGCTCGGCCGCCGCCCGGCCGGCGTTTTCCATCAGCACCACACCGGGGATGCCCAGCTCCTCGATGGCCAAACGGTCAACGTCGCGGATTTGGTCGCGGGTCAGTATCGCGTCCATGAAAGGCCATTGTAACGTCAAACCCGGATCGTAGAACACCAAATCTTCGGCCCCGGAGGGACAATTCGGCTTAAGCGGTCATTTCGTTGACGGGTTGTGGGTGGGCTCTACAATCGCGGCATGCGTATCTTGTTGACCAACGACGACGGCGTGTTGGCCCCGGGCCTGTTGGCCATGTATCGACAGTTGTGTCGCCTGGGCGACGTGACGGTGGCTGCCCCGGAGACAGCCCAATCCGCGGCCGCCCATGGCATCACCATCAACGCCCCGCTAACCGCCAGCCGGGTCCACGTGCATCATGAGTTCTGGGCTTGGAGCGTCGCCGGTCGGCCGGCCGACTGCGTTAAACTGGCCGTGGACCAATTGATCGATCCCGGCGCGCCGGGACCGGACCTGGTCGTCTCGGGGATCAACGACGGGGCCAATGTCAGTATCAACGTCCTGTACAGTGGCACTGTGGCCGCCGCAGCCGAAGGGGCCCTTCTAGGATTCCCGGCCGTGGCGGTGTCACTGGAACGTGGCGCGGAACTGGACTTCGACTGGGCCGCCCGCATCGCCCGCGGGCTTATTGAGATCGTCGTGGCCGATGGGCTCCAGTCGGGGCACCTGCTCAACATCAACATCCCGAACCTGACCGAGGGCAAACCGCGGGGCGTCAAGGTGGTCCCCCAGGCGGTGCAACGGATGGACGACCACTACAACGTCCGCCCGGGTCCGGATGGATCGACCCACTACTTCTTGGAGGGCTGGTTCAAGGAGCCCGACGGAAAACTCGAGGCTGACCTGAGCGCCTTGCGCAGCCGATTCGTCGTGGTGACGCCCCTGCACTTCGACCTGACCGCCCGCGAACGGCTGGCGGATTTGGCCAAGATCGATTGGGGGGCACTGGCCTCCTAACGGCCTCACCTCTTGGTATGGCAGACATCGTCACCAGTCGAATGCACCCATCGTCGGACCCTTCCAAGGGTCGCTCCATAGCCACCTTCCAGCCGGGATACCGCTTCTTTCGCCTGATCTTCCGCATCTTCTTTCTGCTTTGCGGGCAAGGTAGAGCGTTTGGCTTGCGGCGCGTGCCGCGGACCGGGGCGGTGGTGTTGGCCTGCAACCATCAGAGCTATTTGGACCCGCTCATTGCCGCCCTGGCCCTTCGGCGCATCTGCGACTTCATGGGCCGCGACACCCTCTTTCGCCATTGGTTCGGGGGCGGGTTCTTGCGCATGGTGAACGTCTTCCCCGTCAAACGCGGCACCGGCGACGTCGGGGCCATTAAAGAGGCCCTTCGCCGGCTCAAGGCGGGCGCGGTGCTGGTCACCTTTCCAGAGGGTACGCGCTCCCCCGACGGAAGAATCCGCCCGGTTCAAGGGGGGATCGTAGCCATCGCCCGACGGGCCAAATGCCCCATTGTGCCTACAATCATCGAAGGGGCCTACGACATCTGGCCTCGCGGTCGAAAATGGCCGGGGTTGGGGAAGGTGTGCGTCGAGTACCTCGATATGATCCCGGCGGAACTGCTGGCCAGCCTGGATGTGGATCAGGCGGCGGATCTGTTGACCCGGAGGCTTCGCCAGGGACACAATGACCTGCGGCGTCGCCTGGGTCGGGAGCCCTTTGACTACGGCGACGCCCTTGGGGCGGGCCGAGACGGTGATTGACTCGGTACCCTCACGTTATTGTCCAAGAGGTGGTCCGTTTTATGGAAGTCAGGTTGGCGAAATCGCGCGGCTTTTGCTTTGGGGTCGAGGACGCCATCGAGTTGGCTGAACTGGAAGTTGAAAAGCACGGCCCCAAGCACCTTATCGCCCTGGGCCCGGTGATTCACAACGCCCAGGTCGTCGAAAGGCTTGAGGAAGCGGGCTTGAATCAAACCGGCGACCTGGCTGACATCCCGAATCGATCCAACGTGTTGATTCGATCCCACGGAGCGCCGCCGGAAACCTACGAGCGAGCCGAGCAGTTGCAACTTAACTTGATCGACGCCACCTGCGTGTTGGTCAAAAGAGCCCAGAACGTGGTCCGAAAGCTGCACGAAGAGGGCTTTCAGGTGGTTATGATCGGCGATGCAACTCATGCGGAAGTCAAGGGCGTCATTGGTTACGCCCCCGACGTGATCGTGGTGGACGAACACACCGATCTGGACGAAGCCCTGGCGAGGCGACCGCGGCTAGGTGTCGTGGCCCAAACCACCCTGGCCCCGGAATACGTCGGCCGAATCGTGGGGCGGATTTGTAACCGTAACTTCAGGGAAATCAAGATCGTCAACACGCTCTGCCTGGAGGTCGTCAACCGGCAAGAGGCAGCCATTGCCCTGTGTCAGGAGGTTGACGTGATGTTCGTGCTCGGCGGGCTGCACTCAGCCAACACGGCTGAGCTGGCCCGGTTGTGCCAGCAGCAAGGCAGCGAGACGTATCACCTGGAGGTCTGGAACCAGTTTGAGCCGGGCATGATCGCGGGCAAAAAAGTGGCTGGCGTGACGGCTGGGGCGTCTACGCCGGAATGGATCATTGCCGAGTTTGTCGAGAAACTCAGCGCCGCCCAGCCGTCGCCTTGACGAATCACCGGTTGAAAACCGGTGCCACAAAAGGCAGGATGGTTCACCGGGTAAAAACCGGTGCCACACAGCAGGAGATCGAACTGCGTGCATCCAGAACTTTGGACCATACCGGGGACCACGTTGACCGTGCCCACCTACGGTTTTTGCATGGCCTTGGGATTCGGGCTGGCCATCTGGCTGGGCGTGCGGCGGGCCAAACGCGTCGGGGCCGATCCGGAAGTCATGACCAGCATGGCTGCCATCGCGGGCGTGGCCGGGGTCATCGGCGCCCGGGGGATGCACTTGGTCCACCACCATTGGCGGAGATTGACCGGCGGGCAGATGGATGCCGAAGACGTGGCCTCCACGTTGTCGGGGGGTGGTGAGATTCTGGGCGGCCTGGTCCTGGCCACCGGCTGCGTCATCATCTACTTGGCTGTGACCCGTCAATCAATCCGCCGCTACCTGGACATTATAGCCCCGACGGTGATTCTGGCCATGGCCATTGGGCGGATCGGCTGCCTGATGT
>JBHHVM010000266.1:0-5247 GCA_046754265.1 Phycisphaerae bacterium | reverse complement strand
GCCGGGCGTGCCGTAGGCCCGCGAATCGCTCAGATTATTCTCGCGGGCCCCTTAGCTGATTTGGGAGGCGAGTTCGACGACTTGGGCCTTGACGTCGGCGTGGCGGATGCCGAGTTCCTTGAGGGCCCGGTAGGCGACGCTGCCTTTCTCTCGGAGCAGGGCCAGTAGCAGGTGTTCGGTGCCGACCCGGTTGGTTTCGAGTTGTCGGGCCTGTTCGATGGCGGTGGCCACGACGTTTTTGAAGTGGGGCGTGCCCGGCAAGCGGCCAAAGACCCAGGTTTCTTCCATGCTGCTGCGGATAAGCTTGTCGATGGTCTCTCTGAGGCGTTCGTAGCCTATTTTGTGGAAGTTCAACACCTTGGCCCCGACGCCGTTGCCTTCGCGCAGGATGGCCAGTAGCACGTGTTCGGTGCCGACGTATTCCTGGTCGTACTCGCGGGCAATCTGGTTGGCGAGCTTGACGACCTTATCGACCTGGGGGCTGAACTTCTCGTACATCGGGCTGCCTTAGAGCCGGCGAATTCTCACCGGCCGTGTCCCGGGGCTGCTCCAGCCTGCTAATCGTCCGGCTATCCGCAGGCGTCTGCGTCGAGCGCTCGGCCCGACCGAGCCAATCATACCCCAAACTAATCAGAGCTACAAGGACCGACACGATAAGGGTCATCTTTAGAATGCGCAATCGATTGGAAATCTCCCGGTCCCGCCATTCGCCGAGCCGTTGGTCGATTTCGTCCAGCTTGCGGTCGATGCGCTGCTCGATTTCGTCGAGTTTTTCGCGAACGTAATCGTCGGCCACGCCCCGCAGCTTGCGGGCGATGCCGCCCACCACGCCGTCGGTTTGGATTTGATCGCGGAGGGAGTCGCCCTCCTCGTCCGGTAAGAAGCGGTATTCGCTGTCGCCGGCGGTCGATACAGCCCGGGCGATGATTCGGGCCATCAGCTTCCGGCGGGCCCGACGCAGTCGATTGCCCAGACCGCCTTGGTGCCGGAGGCGGCGCTCCAGGTCGGCGCGCTCATCGCCCGGCAGCACCTCCAAGCCACGTAGCCTGGCCAAGGCCTCGAGGCCCGCGTCGCTCAAACCAGCCAGGTTGCCGAGTTGAAGCTGGGCGATGTGGCGGGCGAGGGCTTCCTTGCTGGCTGATCGACGGACCGGTCGGCGGGCCCAGATCACCACGTCCAACATGGCCTGGCGATCCAATTCGAGCAAAAGCTCCTGTCGGCGGCGAATCAATCGAAGCAACTCGCCGCGAGCGACGCCGTCGGCCAGGTCCAGCCCCAGGTCGCGGCCATATTCGATCAACTCATCGTCGGGCAAATCGCTCAAGGTGGGGCTGAGGGTGTTGTGGGAATCGGTCATGTCGATCGCGCTTGGGGCGCCCGCTAAATGTGGCGCCACAAAAGGTAAACCAGCAGCCCGCCCAGCAGGGCAATTTGCAGCAGATCGGGTGTGAATCGCCGGATCCGCGTGCGCAGCACCTGCACCAGCATGTAGCGCAGCAGGAGGCCTTGCGTGCGGGTGGCGCTGCGGGCAGCGGTTTGCAGGTTGCCAAAGGCATTGACCAGTCGAACGACGATGTACACACCCACGACCAGGGCCAATAGCCGGCGGTACAAGTCGAAAATGTCGATTCCGGTCATCTTGGGTCGCTCTATCTGGAGCGCTTGCAGAAGCGCTTCATGGCGTTGAGGGTTCCGGGACTGATATGGTGCTCGATGCCCTCGGCGTCGGCTTCGGCGTCCTTTTTGGGCACGCCGAGTTTTAGGAGAAAAGCCAAGACCAGGGCGTGGCGTTTGCGGGCCAACTCGGCCAGTTTTTTCCCGGCGGGGGTCAGAAAAATGGAACGATAGGGCTGGGCGGTGACCATGCGGTCGCGTTTGAGCCGGGCGATGGTCTTGGTCACCGTCACGTGGCTGACACCGAGCCGGTCGGCGATGTCCACCGCCCGGGCTTCGCCGGTTTCGGCGATCAGATCGTCGATCAGCTCGACGTAATCCTCAGCCAGTTCCCGGGCGTGATCGGCGCGGGTGCGCTGATAGCCCCGGGTGGTGCTGATGGTGGACGGTCGAGCTGGGGTGTTGCGTCGGTTTCGCTGCATGGGCGTCGGTGGGAACAAGCCCACCCTCCGAGAGCGGGCTTCGCCAGGCCCACCCGAGATTCCAAGGCGCGGGCTGATGGTACCACGAATTGACCCGGCGGTATACATTTATGAACCCAAGTGGCAGACCCTAGCCTGTGCTACGAAGTATTCCGGTCCCGGGCTTGCATCGGCGGCGCAAGCGGACTGTCAGCCGGCCAGACCGGCCCGCAGCAAGTCGGAAACCACCCCAGCCACGACGTCGCTGACGCCGGAGAAGAGACCATCGGCCGCGGCTTCGGTAATGCCGTCGCAGCCGGAAGCGAGCAGGATGAACAGCAGAGCGGTGACGATAAGCGGCCGGGCTGAGGGTCTTGCGGATTGAGTCTTCATGCGGGTGGCTCCTGCAGGAACATGTCTTTGGCCCGGCCCGTGGGCGGGTCGGTGGTTTAGAACCTCCAGGCGAAACCCAGGCCGGTGAAGAAATCGTCGGCCTCTTCGTCGAGGCCCATGCCGGCGCGAATGTCCACCTGGAAGTTATTGTCGATCAGATAGGTGAAGCCGCCGTTGAACGTCTGAGCGGCGCCCGAATCCTCCGTGTTGGGATAGAAGCCGAAGTATTCGACGTAGCAGCCCAGTCGATCGGTCAGCGATATGCCCAGGCTCAGCGAGGAGGCCGTCTGAAAGAAACGGTCGCCTCGGTCGGTCGGTAGGGCCAGGATGACCTGACCGGCCAGGGCAAAGGTGTCGTTCAGGTCGTAGGCCCAAAGCAAACCCAAGGCTGGTTCCACGTCGCCGGGCGAGACGTTGGCGCTGCCGGTGGGCAGGGTCAGGGCCCCCAGCATCGCCAAGGCCGGCCTGGCATCTTGCTGGTCGCAAAGTTTGATCTTCAAGCCCAGGTCAACATCGTTGGCCCCGGTCTCCCACTGTTCCCGGCCCACGCTTCGACCGGCGTCGGTGCGCTCTTGAAAGTTGAGTTGGGTTAGCGAATAGCCCGACCAACCGAAGCGCAACTCGACGTCGGGTGAGATGCCCACACGGAGCAGGACTTCGGGGAAGGTGTGGTTCCGCAGGCGGTCGTCGTCCTGGCGGTCGTAGGTCAAGGTGTAGCCCGCTTCGAGTTGAAACCGTCCAAAGGGGACGGCTTGGGTGCTTTCGGTAAAGTCCGGCCGATCGGTGACCAGGGGCTCGTCGATGGGTTCGGCGCCCAGGCCGAAAAAGTTCGTGCAGGGTCGGCTTGGAATCGGCGGTTCCTGATCCGCCCAAGACTCGGCGTCGGTATCCACGGCCCATGCTGACGCCAGTTTGTCTGGGGTCTGGGCGGATACCCGCACATTTTCGATGGCCAGCCCCGCCAGGAACAGCCAGACGGATCCGACGGCGGTTCGGGCGGACGAAACGAGGGAAACAGCGTATTTAGGTTGTCCCATCTTTATGAGTCTTGACATTTTTTAGGACTATCGGCCCAACTTTGTAGTCATGGCTACACTCAAAACCAGCCGATGTCAATAGGCCGGCCTCGAATGAACGGGGTGGGGCCTTTGGGGCATCCCTGGAGCGATTGCGCGGCCGAGGCCCTTTCGGCGGCGGGAGGGGGCTTGACGCCCCGGGCCTGGGAATATAGCATGGGTTAAACTGTGTAGCAGTTTAATCGAACGTGGGGAGCATAAACAGATGAAAGCCGGCATTGGATTCCGGGTTGTGGTGACCGTGGGTTTCGCGGTGGCGTTGGGAACTTCGACTTCAGAACGGGCCCAGGCCGTCGAGGGCCCAGATCGCCGGCCCTATGCGGTCACCTGCACCACGGGGATGGTGGCGGACATCGTCCGGCAGGTGGCCGGCGACCAGGCCAAAGTTGCCGGCATCATCGGCGAGGGCGTCGATCCGCACCTGTACCAGGCTACGCGTTCCGACATCGCCTTGTTGCTTCGGGCGGACATCGTCTTTTATTCGGGGTTGATGCTGGAAGGCAAGATGGCGGATTCACTGATCAAGGTGGCCCGCAAGCGTGCGGTCTTTGCGGTGACCGAGCTGGTCGACGAATCGCTGCTGCTGGAGCCGCCCGAGTTCAAGGGCCATTACGATCCGCATTTGTGGATGGACCCGGGCCTGTGGAAAAAAGCCTCTGAAATGGTGGCGGTGACGTTGGCGGAGGAGTTTGACCCGTCCATGGCGGACACCTACCGGGCCAATTACCAGGCCTATGCTTCGCAACTGGATGCCCTGGATGGTTACGCCCGCAAAGTGCTGGCCACCATTCCCCAGCAAAAACGGGTGCTGGTCACCGCCCACGATGCCTTCAACTATCTGGCCCGAGCTTATGGTCTGGAGGTTCGCGGCATTCAGGGCATCAGCACCGAATCGGAGGCGGGCATCGAAGACATCAACCGGCTGGTCAACTTGCTGGTGGAGCGGAAGATCGCGGCGGTCTTCGTGGAGACCTCCGTCTCCCAGAAGAACGTTCGTTCGTTGATTGAGGGGGCCCGGTCTCGGGGGCATCAGGTGGTGATCGGCGGCTTGCTGTTTTCCGATGCCATGGGCAAGCCGGGGACTTACGAAGGCACCTATATCGGCATGATCGACCACAACGTCACCACCATCGCCAGGGCCTTGGGAGGTCAAGCCCCCAAGGGCGGGATGCAGGGCAGACTATCCCTTTCAGAACGATGATCGGCGAGACTCTTTATGTTGCAATCCATGCCCAGCCACACGATCGCCTCAGCCGCCGGTGAACACGACGTCGCCTGTCCGGTGTCCATCCATGACATGACGGTGGCCTATCAGCGCAGGCCCGTGCTTTGGGACATCGACTACGCTGCCCCAGCCGGAAAGCTGATCGGCATCGTCGGCCCCAACGGAGCGGGCAAGAGCACGTTGATCAAAGCCTGTCTGGACCTGGTTCCCCGGGCTTCGGGCAGCGTGCGCTTCTACGGCAAACCCTATGCCCAGCAGCGGCGCCTGGTGGGCTATGTCCCGCAGCGCGAGAGCGTCGATTGGGATTTTCCGGCCAGCGCGTTGGACGTGGTCACCATGGGTCGATACGGGCGTATTCCCTGGTGCGTGCCCCCGCGACGGCGCGACAAGGCAGCCGCCCTGCACTGCCTGGAGCAGGTGGGTATGGCAGACTATGCCCACCGGCAGATCAGCAAGCTGTCGGGCGGGCAACAGCAGC
>JBHHVM010000265.1:0-5248 GCA_046754265.1 Phycisphaerae bacterium | reverse complement strand
GCTGGGCCGGTTGAGCATCACGGCGCTGGACCTCATCGAATACCTGGCTGACGCGTTCTGCGAGCTGGATCCATCCTATCAGGAGTAGGGCCCGACCCGGGGCCAGTGCGGTCCGAGAATCAGGCCGCCGGTCGGCTTGGTGTCCATTCAATTTCGCGCCCCCGGTACGCGGCCAATTCGACCCGGACCTTGCGGTGCGGCTGCCGGTGACCCGTTGCGGTTCTTGTTACCGGTCTGGTTGGGTTTTTCGGTCGATGTCACCTCGCGGGCTCAGGCCTGGCTAGTGAAGATGGTCTCCGCCCTGGTCGAAATCTCCCCTATAGAGAGCCCGCGCCCCGCTCCTGACGGCTGAGGGCCTGTATGAGTGTTGCATCCTGGACTTACAGCATCGCTCGTGGGGGCGACCGACATTGCGTTGAGGTCGGCGACCTCGACGGTGTGATTCGCCTGGGTACGGAATTGGTACTGCTGGAGCGCATGGCTGGGGCCTGTGCGGCGGTGGACGTTGACCGCTTCGAGCGGTGGGTCGATCGAACGGGTGATTCCGATGGCGCTGAGTTGTTGCAGATTATTCGGGACGCCCGCGATCGGCTGAACGTGCAGGCGCTGGACCGATTGCGGGGCGATTATCCGTCGTTAGACGAGGAACTGGAAATGGACATCATCGAGCAGGAATCCGAGAAGATGGCACAGGACACGGCCCAATGCGACGAGCAGGCGAAATCGGCGTTGGTTGATTCTCCGGTCGAAGCGCTGCCCACGGCGGAGGGTGGTTCCGATTCGCCGGACGATGCAGTGGCTGAGCCGATGGCCCCCTCGGTCGAGGCAGCGTTGGAGGGACTTGAAGCGGCTGCCAACGTGTTGGCAGAGGAAGTGGGGACGGACCCGGCCGATGCACCCGGGCCCGATTGCCAGGAGGAGGAGCCGACAACAGAGGTGACTGCGCCTGAGCCGTCCGAGGCGGCGGAGCCGATAGGCGAAGAGTCATCATGCGAAGATGTCGAGTGTCAGGATGACGACACTCTGTCCGCCGAGGTGGCGGATGAGGCGCTGCAAGACCCGGTGGCAAGCGAATCTTTGGACGTGGCTGAGACGACGAACGTGGTGGTTGTGGACGGCCAGGTGCGTTCGAGTCAGTCCACGGCGGCGGAGGATGTCCCCGAAGCGGATGCCGTGGCCCGGGACACGAAAACCGTATCCATCGATTCATCGATTGACGCGGTGACAGTGGCGGCTAGCCTGCTGGACGAGCATTCGGAAACGCCGGTCTTTGAGCGGCGGGCCGTCGATCAGATGGAGGAGGGGTTTTCGCGGATCAGTGCTTTGTTTTCGGAGGGGGCGGGCCAGACCTGGAAGCAGGCGCGGACAGCGTTGGAACAGGCCATGGCGTTTGCCGAGCAGGTTGGACAGCTCCGCGACGAAACCCAGTCGCACCTGGAGCAGGTCAAGTTGCTTCGACAAGAAGCGTTGGCTGAGGCCCAGAACGCGCGGGCGCATTGCCGCGAGGTGATGGACTCGCGCGACGATGCCTGGCGGGCGCTTCAACGGGCAACCGCCCGGGTGGGCGAGGTGGAGGTCTTGGCCGATCGGGCGGCGGTCGAGGCTCAGCGGGCTTCGCAATTGGCCGACCAAGTCAGGCGAGCAGCCAACCCATCCATGTGATCAGTAGTTCCTTGTCGCCCGTATTTTGAGGGGTGGCACGGTCTGCCGACACCGCCGGTAAGCTGTTGCGATCGCGGGAACCCACGGCCTGGCTGCGCCAGACCGTGCCACCCAGTTCCTCCATCGATGTGCGGCGGGGCGTCGGTCGGTTGACCCATGCCGGGTGGCGGCCTAGGTTACGTGGTGACGATTCCAGAACTGGCGAATGCGTAGGTCCGCGCGGCCAAAGCCCACGAGCGGGCCGGTTCTGGGATGCTAGATGGGTTCGCGCGGAGTGAGTTTGGGGCGGACATACCGGGTATGCGAATGGAAGACTCGAAGTCCAAATCGGCGGCATCCTCGGCCAAGGTGCAGAAGAAGGCGCTGAAACAGGCGGCGAAGCTGGCCAAGAAGGGCGGTCCTGGAACGGCACCGGCCGAGAGCGGCGGTGGGCCGACGAACGGGGCGACGCCGGCTGAGCGATCGGCAGCGGCGGCTGAAATGAGCGTGGTCATCAACCGGCGGCGCTTTGCGGTCCAGGTTGCGGCTGCGGTGCTGGCGTTGCTGGCCATCCTGGTCACCTGGTTCATGCGTGCGGATCGGCTACCCGCTGCAGACCCGGCGGGGTCCGAGCCTGGCACTGCGGTTGATGACGGGCAATGAGGTTGGAACGTTTTTCCATTTGAGGATTGTAAGGATGGAAGGATGATGATGGTGATGGGGTTGGCTTGGCACCTGGTGACGCTGGGATTGCTTCCACTGTTGGCTGGTCCCGAACCGGCGCCGGAGGATTGGCAGCACCTCGGTTTGGCGGGCACCTACTCGTTTAACGACACCACGCAGGACTATACATGCGGCCCATCCCGCGTGCGGATCCACGCTTACAACGACGACGTCGTCCGCGTCACGCTGGCGCCGCTGGGACAATATCTACCAGGCGATTCATGGGCCCTGGTGGACGATCACGTTCGAGGTAGTTTTCTATCGACGGACCCGGCCATGGCCACGCTGGTCAGCGAGACGTGGTCGCTAAAGCTGATCGCTCATCGGAGAGATTGCCGGTTGGAGTTCCGCGACCTTCAAGATCGGCCCATTTTTCGTGAGGACGAGGAACGGGGCATGTCGTGGCTGGGTTCGGTGAAAGGCTCGGGCGGCAGGAAGGCGGGCGGCTGGCGGGCCCGCCCGGTTCGAGACTGGATCCATTTGCCCGAAGGCGCAGCCGTTTACGGGCTGGGCGATTATCGCGGGCCGCTCAATCGGCGCGGGCGGGTTTATCGCTTGTGGAACTCGGGTTTGTCGCCGGACCAGGGGGAGGGCGGGGCTGGCGCCCAATCGATTCCCTTCGTGATTGTGGGTCACCAGGGCAGGTACCACGGGTTGTTTTACAACAGCAACTGGCCGATCACTTTTGACATCGGGGCAGCCGAGCCGGGGTTTCTTAGTTTTGGCGCTTCGGGCGGTGTGCTCTCGTACTTTGTGGTTCCAGGTCCGGATCCCAAAGAAGTTGTGAGGCGGTACACCGGGGTGACCGGTCGAATGCCGCTGCCGCCGCGCTGGGCGTTGGGCGCTCATCAAACTCGGCTGGGTTGGAATTCGGCGGACCACCTGCTGGAGACCGCCAAGAGTCTTTCGGCCCGAGGGCTGGGCTGCGACGTGTTTTATTTCGACCTGCCAAGCCAGGACGGCTATCGCGTTTTTACTTGGAACACGGAGCGATTCTCCGAACCTAGACAGGTCACCGAGGCGCTCAAAGCTGTCGGCGCCCACACGATGCTGGTGGTGCAGGCGGGTTTCAAAGAGGATGCAGCCGACCCGCTTTACATGCAGGGCGGCCAATTGGATGCCTGGGTCACCCGGGTAAACGGCATGCCGTTTGTGGGTCAAACCGAATCTGGTTTGACGGTGTATCCGGATTTTACGTCTGATGCGGTGTCGGGTTGGTGGCAGGAGTTGTTGGCGGCTTTCCTGGTGGATGCGGGCGTGGAAGGTGTGTGGTTCGACCGGAACCAGCCCGTCGTCCTGGGCGGTCCTGACGGGACGCTGCCCCCCGACCTCAAAGTCAAGAGCTGGGGCTTGCAGGCTGACCTGGTCACCTGTCACAACGTTTACGCAGCAAGCGCGGCCCAGTCGGCTTACGAAGGCGTGCGGCGGGCCTGGCCTGATGGACGGGCGCTGGTGCTGGCCACGTCGTCGTTTGCCGGTGGGCAACGTTATGCGGGCAGCGCGGCAGCGGTGGTGGTCAAGTCCTGGGCCGATCTTCGATCGAGCCTGTCGAACGTGCTGAACCTGGGCCTTTCAGGCATAAGCCTGGTCGGGACGGGCATTGACACTCGGTCGAAGGATATGTCGGGCGAGCTGTATGCCCGGTGGTTGCAGCTCAACAGCCTGTTGCCGATCGGCCGGGCGCATACGGCCTGGGCGGATTCGCAAACCGGCGATTGGGCCCGAAGCAAATCGTTGGACGGAGTGGCCAAGCGGGCCTTGCAGTTGCGGTATTCGCTGATGCCTTACCTGTACACGCTGCTGGAGGAATCGAGCCGCATCGGTCTGCCCCTGGCCAGGCCTGTTTGGATGGAATTCCCCGGGGCTGGGGACGTGGATGCAGAACAGGGATTCATGCTGGGTGAGTCGCTGTACGTGGTGCCGGTGATGCAGGCTGGGGCGCAGCGATTGACGCTGCGACTTCCGCCGGGCTCATGGTATTCGATGGGCAGCGGGCGTCGATTCCAGGGAGGCCAAGAAGTGACCCTTCCTGTCACGTTGGACAACCTGCCGGTCTTTGTTCGCGGCGGGGCCATCATCCCCATGCAAAGCCCCACGGGGACCCTGGCTGAGCATCCCTCCGAGCCGCTGATCCTGGCGGTCTGGCCCGACGGGTCCTCAAAAGCCAGCCTCTACGAAGACGACGGGGCAACGCCGGCACACGATCAGGGCCAATTCCGCCGGACGGCATTGACGTGCAAAGCGTCGGGTCGATCGATCGAAGTGACGCTGGGTGCAGCCAAGGGACAGTTCGTGGCAGCAGGGCGAAGCCCCCTGGTGCGAGTCTATGGTCTGACGGGGCGGGTCGGTCAGGTGACTTGCCTTAGCGGAAAGGCGGTTCACGGGTCGGACACGCACGCCGCCCGGTCGATCAGCCGGGATCAGCCCGCCGGGGCGAGGCCGTTGACCGAGCCGGGCGCCTTTGCCCGCGACGCCGAATCGGGCGCGTGGCAGGTCCGGCTTTATCCCGACGAGGGGCAGCGTCAAAAACTCACCATCACGTTGGCCGATTAAGCAGAGGTCAGGGCCGGGCTTCGGCAGGCACATTGGAACAGGCCTGGGGAAACCGTGCATCCTGACCGGGCACGGGGTAGAGGAAGCGGTGCTTGTACTGTTCGTGGCGTCCGCGGCGCCGGGCGGTGGTCTGGGCTTCGAGGTTAGAAAGAAACCCCTTCGGCAATAGATTGACCCGGACCGGACCCAGGCGCCCGGAATCCCGTTTGGAAGCGTATTCGATGTTGCCCGAACGCAATTGCCGGTCCATCTCGACGCCCAGTCGTTCGGCGAACGTCGCGGTGGAGCCGTCGGTTTTCTCGACGTGCAGTTGGTAGTCGGGTGGGCGGTC
>JBHHVM010000264.1:0-5251 GCA_046754265.1 Phycisphaerae bacterium | reverse complement strand
TGGTGGTCTGGGCCGAGACCGGTCGATTGGCCAGGTTGGTCAGCAAACACCGATTGGGCATTCCCGTCGCAGCCCTGGCCCCCACCGAGGGCGTCCGCCGGCGGCTGTGCCTCTACTACGGCGTCCGACCCTTCCGGATCGAACGGGCCGACAGCGCCGATGCCCTGATCCGACAAGCCGACCGCATTGCCACCGGCGCTGGCTGGGCCAACCCCGGCGACCGCATCGTCATAGGCTTTGGCCCCCAAAGCCTATCCGGCGGCGAAACCGGCTCGATCATCGTGCATACCGTCGGGAGTTAGGCCGACTGCCGGGGCTCTTGATCAGGCAATAGCCAGGTACGTTGAAGCCGAAGTGCTCGCCTTGCTCGCAGATGCCTTCGAGGAACGCACGGTCGTGGCCGAATTGAGCAACGTGCTGCGCCTGACCTGGAACGACGAGTCCGGCTCCGCGAGGCATGCCCGCAACCTAACCGCGCGCCGGCTGGAAAGTTAATAAATAGGTACGCTGTCCCTGTTGTTTGTTGGCTGCGTCCCGGTGCCCCGAATGTGGGGAGCAAACATGAGCGACTTTCGCGAATGCCCAATCGACAATTGCGCCTACATGAACCCGCCAAAGGCGCAGTATTGCGGTGGGTGTGGACGTTTTATCGCAGCCAACGTGAAGCACGGTGATAACAGCGCGTTGGTCAAGGCTTCCAAAAGCCGTTCGCTACCCGACAAAACACATTGGACGGCTGGAGAGAAATTAGCGGTAGGAATTGTAGTGTTGATGCTCGCTTTCTTTACTCGATAACCACCATCCACAATCGACAAAGCCTGAGGGCACTCTCTGGTGGGTCGATCTGGGCTGTTTCGGGCGGCCTGCGGGCGAGGCATGAGCCCGCCGGCTGGGACGGTGCTCAAACGTGCTATCAGGCTGCACACCAAGGGCTCGTGCTTGCAGGTCGCACAGCGGGTGCTCCTGCCGAGAGGACCGGAAGCGTTGAATCATCGGCCAACCCGGAAACATAGCCCAAACGGCCGGTCAACGAACGATGTCGCGGTCGGCGTCCGATAGGCGGTACCGGCCAGGAACGGCCTGCGAGAGGCAGGCCGCTGCCGAGTCTGCAGACAGAGCCTATCCGGTGAAATGATCGCGCTTGCCACGGGCCCGTGGGTGCGAATACCATGGCCCCGACGCCAGCCCGTTGGATTCGGCGCGAGCCAAAGGGTAATCATCGTTTGCAAGCCAACCTAGCCAACGTGTTGTCCCAGGGGCTTTGGGACCTGTTCTACTACAACTGGGCACTGATCAGTATGTTGTGTACGGTGGCCCTGCTGATCGGCATTCCCGCGCTGGTGCTGCGCAAGTACGTCAAGATTGCGCTGAACATCCTGGACAATTCCCCGCCGCCGCTTTTGGTCGGTCCGACCGACTTCGACCTGATCGACGGACGGCAGTTCACATTTCACTCGTTTGACGGGCACGCCTTGAGCGGCCTGTTGATTGAAGGTCAGCCCGCCCGGCGACCGCGGGGCCTGATCGTTTTTGCCCACGAATACTCCAGCGATGCCAATAGCTTCGCCCGTTACTGCCGAGCCCTGCTCGAAGCGGGCTATGACGTGATGTCTTTCGACTTTCGGGGGCACGGAGCGTCCTGCCACCAAGAAGGCTACAAGCCCCGGCAGTGGGCCTCGGACCGGGAGCAGTCCGACATGTTGGGGGCCATCGCGTACGCAGAGGATTATCTGGAGCGGCACGGTAGGCCCAAAGAGTTGGGCCTGTTCGGCATCTCTCGCGGCGGGTGCGCCGCCATCCTGGCGGCCGTGGACTTGCCCAGTGTCAAAGCCATCGTGACCGACGGGGCTTTTTCGACCGACACCACCATCGAGTATTTCATGAAGCGCTGGGCCACCATCTTTGCCAGGGTGCGGGTGGTGGCTGAAAGTCACCCGCCGAGTTTTTGGCGGTTCCTGCGCTGGCTGCTGCTGCGGGCCGGTCGGCGGAAGCTGGGCTGCCGGTTTCCGTCGGTGCGCAAGGCGCTGCAACGGTTGGACGACCGGGCTATCTTCCTCATCCACGGGCAGCGGGACGGCTTTATCCCCGTGTCGCAGTCGCAAATGTTGTACGAAGTTGCGGGCGGGCCCAAGTATCTGTGGATCGTCCCCGGGGCCAAACACAACCAGTCCGCCATCGTCCAGCCCGAAGCCTACGGGCAGCGATTGGTTCGCTTTTTCGACGAGCACCTGGCCCATCAGACGGATGACCCGTTGCAGCCGGACTCGCTGAGTGACCTGGCCCAACCGCTGGCTGAGCACCGGCCGGTCCACAAAATGAAACGAGTCCGCACCGGCGGGCGTCTATGATGATAAGGGGGCAGAACCCGCCCCCAAGGTCGTTGGGAATTGCCCTTGAACCCGAATTGGACCGATGAATCGCGCGGGAACAGTATTGTGTCTGGTCGTGACAGCGTGGGCTGCTCAGCCCGCGCCGGGGCAGACTGATTCGCTCGGGCGGCGCCGTAGCCCCATCGTGCGGGTGGTGCAGCAGGTCCGCGATTCGATCGTCAGCATATCGTCCACCGGGCTGGTCAAAGTGGAGAGCCGGCACCCGCTGGATTTTTTCTTCGACGTCCCCCGGGCCCGTAAGGTCAACAACATCGGCAGCGGATTCGTCATGCACGAAGCCGGTTATCTGGTGACCAACGCCCACGTGGTGGACCGGGCCATCGACCTGCGGGCCACGTTCGCCAACGGCGACGAATACCAGGCCAGCGTGGTGGTCAGCGACACGACGCACGACCTGGCCATCCTGCGCATCAGGCCTCGCAAGAAGCTCCAGCCCATTCCGATGGGTCGAAGCGACGACTTGATGCCCGGCGAAACGGTCATCGCCATCGGCAACCCGCTGGGCTATGCCAACACGGTGACCACCGGCATCATCAGCGCGTTGTCCCGCCGGATCGAGTTTTCTCCCGATACAGCCTACGAGGATTTGATTCAGACCGACGCCAGCATCAATCCCGGCAGTAGCGGCGGGCCCTTGTTGAACGTGCTGGGCGAGTTGATCGGGGTGAACACCGCGATTCGAGCCGACGCCCAGAATATCGGGTTTGCCATTCCGGTCGATCGGCTTCGCGCGCTGCTGCCCGACATGTTCGACTACGCCATTGCCGAAGGGCGGCACTTTCAGTTGGGCATGCGCGTCGAAGGCAGCGCCGAACCGCGGGTGGTCGAGGTCATCGGCGACAGCCCGGCCGCCAAAGCGGGCGTGCATATCGGGGACCAACTGTTGCAGGTCAACGGTCAACCCGTCCGCCGCGACGTGGACTTTTACATTTCCATGTTGGGGCGCAGCGTGGGCGATCGCGTGGCCTTGAGGCTGGATCGGCAGGGCAAAGCCCGAGACGTGCAACTGACCTTATCGGAGTTGCCCAAACCGGACGGGGCTGCCCTGGCCGTCGAGAAGTTCGGCATGGTCGTCGAAGCGCTCAGCCCGCGCGTGGCCCGGCTGTTCGGGGTCAAACCCGGGGCGGGGGTGCTGATTGTGGGTGTGGATTCGCGATCGCCCGCCGATCGGGCGGGGTGCCGTCCGGGCGACCTGCTGGTGCGTATAGGCCGACACCGCCTATCCGACCCCGACGACCTGGGCACGCTTTTGGAGGGCGTCGAGTCGGGCACGCCGGCAGACCTGACCTTATGGCGTATCATTCGCAACGAGGTGTACGAGATTCCCCGCGTACGGGTTTACGCCCGATGAGTGCCAGAACGTGACAGACAACCCTTCCACAAATTCGGACGGCCATTGGACCGGCGGGTCGGCCATCGTCCCCATCGACATCAAGCTGCAACGGGCCCGCGACCAACTTGTGGTCACCTGGCCCGATGGGCAAACCGTCACCTATTCGGCGGCCACGCTGCGCCGCAATTGCCCCTGTGCGACCTGTCGGGGCGAGCGAAAGGACCAATCCGAGAACCCCCTGCACATCATGGCCAATGCCCCCGGCAATGACCCCACCATGGTCGGGGCTGAGCTGATGGGCCATTACGCCATCAAAATCATCTGGTCCGACGGGCACGACACGGGCATCTTCGATTACCGGTATCTGCACAGTTTGGATCCTGGATAGTCGCGGCGCCTCACTGATTTGGCATTCCCAGGTACTTCGGCGATGATCGGGGCGTATGAACATCGTCGCCCTGGAACCCTATTACGGCGGCAGTCACCGGGCTTTTCTGGACGGTTGGGTTTCGCGCAGCCGGCACGATTGGACGGTTTTGACCTTGCCGGCTTACAAGTGGAAGTGGCGCATGCGCCATGGGGCCATCACCCTGGCGGATCGGGTGGGTGACTTGATTGAGGCGGGCCAGCAGTTCGACGTGTTATTTTGTTCGGACATGCTCAACCTGGCGGAGTTCTTGGGGTTGTCTTGCCAAGCGGTGCGGGCGCTGCCAGCCATCGTCTATTTCCATGAGAACCAGTTGACTTATCCGGTGCGGCACGAATCGGAGCGGGACTTTCATTACGCCTTCACCAACATCACCACGGCTTTGGCCGCCGATGCGGTGTGGTTCAATTCGGGCTTTCATCGAGACGAGTTCCTGGGCGCGTTGCCGGGGTTTCTGAAGCGCATGCCGGACTATCAGCCGTTGGAGGTTATCGATCGCATCGCAGCCAAGGCTGGCGTGCAGCATCCGGGCATCGAATCGTTCGAGCCGCGCCGCCCGCGACGACCGGGGTCGATGCGCATCCTGTGGGCCGCCCGCTGGGAGCACGACAAGAACCCCGAAGCGTTCTTCGGGGCGGTTAGACGGCTCAAGGCCAAGGGCGTGGGTTTTCGCATCAGCGTGATCGGCGAGAGTTTTCGCGACTGCCCGCCGGTCTTTGAATGGGCGCGGGCGTTCTTCGGCGAGCATATCGACCATTGGGGCTATCAGGCATCCAGGGCGGAATACGTGGCGGTTCTGGGCGACGCAGACGTGGTTGTCTCCACGGCTGAGCATGAGTTTTTCGGCTTGGCGGTGGCAGAGGCGGTGGCGGCCGGCTGTTAGCCCCTGGTGCCGAATCGGCTGGCGTATCCCGAACTGCTCAAGGCGAGCGACCCAGCCAATCTGTCGGATTTCTTTTACCAAGGCGGTGAGACCGGGCTGACGGCTCGATTGGCTGAACTGGCCGATCGCGTTGCGCGTGACAGTTTGTGGCAGTCACAGTCCGAGCGTGGCGTCGATACGCTGGAATACTGTAATTGGCAGCAACGCGCTCCGGCTTT
>JBHHVM010000263.1:0-5254 GCA_046754265.1 Phycisphaerae bacterium | reverse complement strand
TGGATCCAACGCATACGCCCGGCCGAGGTGACCGATGGCGAGTTTGCGCTGCCCGTGGCGATGGTAGAAGCGCCCCAAGGCTTCGTGAGCGTCGGCGTTGTTGGGCTCCATGGCCACCGCCTGGCGAAGTCGCACGTGAGCGCTATCCAGATCGCCGCGTTCCTCCATCTCTCGGGCCAGGAATACCTGCTGCATAGCTGACGGGCCCACGTACTTGGCTGCCCATTCGGCCACGTCCAGCGCTTTTTCAAATCGGCCTTTGAGTTCCAGGGCGGAATTCTTGCCCATCAAGGCAGCCTGGTAACCCGGGTCGGCGCCGATGGCCCGCTCATAATAGGCGATGGCCTGGTCCACTTCGCGTAGTGCGGCCGGTACATTGCGGCGGGCGAACTGCTCCCGCGAGAAATACATACAGCAGTCCCCCAAGTCGTGCAGGTTGGCTGGGTCTTCCGGGACCATTTCGACCCCGTGCCGCAATAGACCTCGGGCCACGCGGTAGTTGCCGTCCAGCATGGCTTGTTGACCCTCCTGGCGGATTTGCCGAAAATCCGGCCTGGTCGAACAGCCGGGCCCGGCGACGCCCACGATGGTCAACAACAGGAACGGGCCAACGCGTCGGAGATTCGATGTTTTGTCTTCCATGACACTCCCTCGAATTGAACGCGGATAGGATGGAAAGTTGGTGTGGTCACTCCTTGACCAAACGCGCGAGTTAGGACGGAAATTTGGTTCGGGGATTCGATGTCCTAGTGTAATCGACCCCAGCCTGTGAGCAAGCCGCAACCTTGACCAACAGATGCCCAACAACCGGTACGTCATCCTATACCATAAGGGGCACGGAAGCGAGCATTGGGATCTGATGCTCGATGCTGGGCGTGCCCTGGCGACCTGGCAACTGGCGGCCGAGCCGGTCAGGGGTGCCGGCGAACCCATCCCGGCCAAGCCCATCGGCGACCACCGCAAGCGATACCTGGACTACGAAGGGCCGATCGGCGGCGGCCGGGGTTCGGTGACCCGGTATGACCGGGGCACATACCGGTCGGTCCATCGGACCCCGGATTGCTGGCGGCTTGAGTTGGCTGGCACGGTGCTGAACGGCCTGTTCGAGCTGGTTCAGCCCGATGACCATCGTCCAGAGGCTTGGCTGTTTCAGCCGGTTGGCGACATCGGCTGAGCCGGTGTATAGCTGCGGTAGTCCCGAACCCGAACCGTCCGGTCGCCCGCGGCGTACCCTTGCCGGGATCACCGACGGTCCATTGAACGGCATCATCTTGGCCGATCGACTGCAAACCGCCTCCTGGTACCTGTTGCTGGTGGTGGTCGGGCTGCGTCCGTTGATCGGCGAATCCTACACCACGTCTCGTACAAGTTTCGCGGCTGCCCTGCATCAGATTGCCGACCCAATGCCGGCGGTCACCCTGGTCATCGATGCGGTCATCCTGCTGGCGGCGCTCCTGTGGCTGACCGCCTGGGCCTGGGGTCGAAGCGGATCCTATCGGCCGTGTGGCATCGAATGGGGCGCGCTGCTGATCGCCCTGGCCGGCCTGGTTTCCTGCTTGGGGGCGGGTAACCGGCGCGTGGCCATCAACGCCACGGTCGATTGGCTGTGCCTGCCGCTGATGACCGTGGTGCTGGTGCAGGTGATTCGGACCGGTTGGCGCGTTCGATTGACGCTGTGCGTTATTCTGGCTTCCGCCACCGCCCAGGCCTACGAATGTTTCAACCAGGTGGTGGACACGTTGCCGCAGACGCAGCGCGTTTACGAACTCAACAAGGTCCAACAGTGGGCGGCTGCCGGAGTGGAGCTGGATTCGCCGCAGGTGGCCATGTTTGAACGGCGATTGTACGGGCGAGAGGCCACCGGATACCTGACCCACAGCAACGTCACCGGTGCGTACCTGGCCATGGCGGCGCTGGCTGGCTGGGTATTGATTTGGAATCGATGGAAGTCAGCCCGTCGAACGGCTGATCGAGTCGGCGCCCTACCCGCAGCCATGCTGACGTTGGCCATGATCGGCGCGGCCTGGTTGACCGGCAGCAGAGGGGCGCTGGTGGCTGGCGGCCTGGGGCTGGTGCTGTGGTTGGGTCGATCCTGGTGGCTGCACTGGTCCCTGCGGCGACCCCGGCGGGTGTTCTGGGCCGGTTGGGGCTTGGTGCTCGGCGCCGGATTGGCCACGCTGGGACATGGGCTTTACCACGGTTCGTTGCCGGGGGCGTCCTTGAATTTCCGGTGGCAATACTGGACCGCATCAGCCCGAATCTTTGCCGATCATTGGCTGACGGGCGTCGGTCGCGAAAACTTCGCCGCCCATTACCTGGCCTATAAGCAGATCACCAGCCCCGAAGAAGTCAGCAATCCGCACAACCTGTTGGTCCAGGCTGCCACCGAGTGGGGCGCCTTGGGGGCGGTCGGCGTGATCGTGATGTTGGTCGGCGGATCCTGGGTCGCCATGGGCCAGCGCCGATGGTCCGTACCGGAAGATGGCGTGGCGGGCCCACCTCCCAAACGGGGCGCTGCGTGGCGCTGGGCGGTGATGTTAGCGGCCGGCATATTCGGGGCCCGCACGTTTCTGCTCGGGTCGGACCAGCCCGCCTATGTCTACTATGCGACCACGATGCCGTTGATCTTCTGGACGCTGGGGTTTGCAGCGTTTGCCGGTGGGCTGGATCGAACGACGATCGGGTTGGCGACCGGCATCAACTGTGCGTTGTTCGTGTTCTTGCTGCAAGAGACCATCAATTTCGGAGTGATCGTTCCGGGGTCAGCCGCGACGTTCTTTGCACTGTTGGCCGTGCCCTTGGCGTTACGGGCCGGTCCGGTCACCGAGGCGGCGTCCGGTCCGCGGCGCGGGCGATGGCTTTGCGTCGCCGCCGGCGGGCTAGTCCTGGGTCTGCACGCGGGGTTGTTGTGTGTGCCGGTGGCTCGGGCCAACGCCGCCCTGCAACAGGGCCGATCCGCCTCGTCGTCCATTGTGCCCGGTCCATACGCGTCCCAGCCTGCGTATCGAGCATTCATGCGGGCGGTCCAGGCGGACCCCTTGGATCCCACGCCTTGCGCCGAGGCTGCCCTGTACCTGATAGGCTATGCCGAGCAGGCTGGGGACCGCGACGCGGCGATTGCCCGGGCCCTGGCGTTGGCGGATCAGGCTGTGGCTTGCGATCCGTATGCCACAAAATGGCACCGACAGAAAATGCACCTGGCCCGCCGGGCCTTCCAACTGACCGGCGATCGCGGGTTTCTGGATCAGGCGGTGGCCTCGGCCCGACGGATCGTGGGGCTTTATCCGGAAAGCCCGTCAGCCCATGCCGATATGGGTGAAATGTTGCTCCAGGCCGGGCGGGCGGAGGATGCTGTAGAACCGTTGACCCGGGCCCTAGCCCTGGACCAAGCCCGCCCCGCCTGGGAGGAGTTGCGGCGCTTTTCCAACTCCAGACGGGCCAAGATTGAGCGACAGCTAAAGACCGCCGCCTCCGGCCAGGACCCACCGGACCGATAGGCTGCGACCCAGGCCGTTCACGACCAAGAGGCGAAGACACCGGGAGACAAAGCAAGCGCGTTGCGTTTGTCGTTCGCTCTTTGAGTTATTCTTGAGTTTTTATGTTATTTAGCCTTTTTTTGCCTTGACATATGTGAGTTTTAGCCGTATATTAGTTTTATTAGCCAATCGTGGCAAAGGGCAAAGGTGGAATCAGAATGAATAAGGGCGATTTGTGGCAGGATAAGCGTAGCGGCAAGGCGGGGACCATTGCCGGGAACTTGGTGCTGAACGAACTGGCCAAGCGGTACGGCCAGCAGATCGAGCGACGCAAGGGCACATCATTCCTTTCCGAGGATCATCTTTTCGTCGGTCGGACTTGCGGTTCTCCAGACTACCTTGCGAAGGATGAGGTGCATTTCGCCAACCTCAGCCCGCGGCAATACAACGAAGTGGTTAAGGAAGCACGTCAACAGAGACGCAAGCTCCTGTTCGTGTTTATCACGGCCTTCCCCGGTGAGGTGCACTATTGGTGCATCCCTGCCTCGGTAATGGCCAAAATCCGCCCTCGACTCAAACTCAAGCCTTCCGATAAGTGTTGGCATCTTCGGATTCGACCCCAGGGGGGCCGGTTTTTCCTGGAAGGAGAGGATGTCAGCGAGTATCACGCGATCCTGGAGCTGCCAGAGAATGCAATTGCCGAACTATCAGGCCTGCTCTCGAAGACCCAAGAGCGTGAAGGGCGGCCAATGGATTTGACTCGCTTGGCAGGTCTAGCCATTGGCGAACAACTGAGCGATGTGCGTCTGCAGAGAGTTCTTCAACATGGTGACGAACTGGCCGTGTTGCTCCCGCGATCACTGGCGGAGGCCGTCGCCTTATCGGCGGGCAGCCTCGTTCAAGCGACCACGTCCGCCGGGGCCATATTGCTGCGTCCGGTCGAGGTTGTGCCCAGGCTGTCGGCCGAGGATCAGCGTTTTGCCGATAAACTCTTCCGCCGCCGCCGCCGCGTCTTCGAGGCATTGGGCGAATGACTCGGCGCTTGTCCTTCGAGCAACTTGTTGCCTTACACTGTGACATTGTCTGTACGAAAATGGGTGAACCCTTCCAAGGTGTGTTGAGCGAGGATGGGCTGAGGTCCGCTTTGGCCCGACCTCAGCACGCAGAGCTTTATGAAGATGCCGACCTTGTGCGTCAGGCTGCATTCCTGTTCCACGGGCTACTGATGAATCACGGTTTCGTCCAGGGGAACAAGCGTACGGCCTATCTGGCCCTTGAATGGTTTCTGCATGCGAATCGTGTCGGTCAGATAGTCACGACGGACGAGGCTGTGATCGACATGTGCCTGGCAGTAGTAGAGGAACACTGGGATGTGGACCACTTAGAGAGTTGGCTGCGAGAGCATCTGGACAAGCCATGAGTTGGGCGGCCTCATAGGGCAAGCAAGTAGGCTTTCCAGCAACTGAGGCTAGGATTGCAAACGATCCCGTAGGTATTCCAGGCAGCGGGTCTTGTCGATTCGTTCTTGGCTGGCGTCGTCTCGGTTTCTTGCGGTGACGGTGCCGTCTTGCTTGGTTTGGCCGTCGATGGTGAAGCAGACGGGGGTGCCGGCTTCGTCCATTCTGGCGTAGCGTTTGCCGATGGATTGTTTGGCGTCGAATTGGCAGGTGTGGTGTTTGCGGATTTCGTCGTAGATGGGCCCGGCGATTTCGGGCAGGCCGTCTTTGGCGACCAGCGGGAAGACGGCTGCTTTGATGGGGGCGAGGCGTGGATGGAAT
>JBHHVM010000262.1:0-5277 GCA_046754265.1 Phycisphaerae bacterium | reverse complement strand
CCTGGCCATCATGGTCGGCGGCCAGGCCGACCATCTGGAACGGGCTCGCCCGGTCTTCGAAGTGTTGGGAAAAACCATCGTTCACTGCGGACCGGCGGGCCACGGACAACTGACCAAGCTGTGCAATCAGATTCTTTGCGGGTTGAACCTTCTGGCGGTCTGCGAGGCGCTGGTATTCGCCCAAAAAGCAGGCCTGGACATGGACACCATGATCCGGGTTACGTCTCAAGGAGCAGCCGGCTCTTGGGCGTTGCAAAACCTGGGCACGCGCATGGCCTGCGGCGATTTCGACCCCATGTTCATGGTCGATCTTCAAAACAAGGACTTGCGATTGGTCTTGGAAATGGCCCGCCAGATGACGGTCCCGCTGCCGGGCACATCGTTGGTCTCGCAACTGCTGGCCTCGAACCAGGCTTCAGGGCAAGGTCGCCTGGGAACCCAGGCCATGTTCAAGGTCCTGCAACGACTGGCCGGTGTCGAATGAAAGGGCGTGTGCTGCATCCAGCCAGTCCCTGGGCGGAATGATGCCGACCGTGCCGCACCGGTTGCCAAAAACCGGCGGCAACGCTAGGCTCTGCCTGACGAATCCAGGAGAAACCGACTGGTGCGAGAGTCCCGTTAATCTCTGGTGCGAGAATCCCGTTAATCTCTGGTGCGAGAATCCCGTTAATCTCTGGTGCGAGAATCCTTTCTCGCACCTTGCCGCGCGGCGGGATGGGGATCCCGCAATAACGGGAGCGAGATAGGAATCTCGCCCCAGCACCGCTAGCTTCGACATGTGCAACAAACGCCACGATCACATCTATCGCGGGGCCCAGCTTTCTTAGCGAGCAGGGCTGCTTCGCGTCGTCGTCATTATTGGATTCGGATGAAGCAAAAAATCAACCGGCACAGCCGGCCGGCGTTCTTCGTCGCCGGACCTTGGAAGGTCACGGCTTGTCAGTCCCTGAACCAGGATCACACGATCAAACCCTCAAAGGTGGCTAATGGCAGACAGCAACAAGATCAAAGTTATCATCATGGGAGCAGCCGGGCGGGATTTTCACGACTTCAACACCTTTTGGCGAAACCACGACCGCTACGAGGTGGTCGCGTTCACCGCCACGCAGATTCCCGATATCGAGGGGCGAACCTATCCGCCCCAGCTTTGCGGCCCGCAGTACCCCGACGGCATCCCCATCTACCCCGAGGAGCAACTGACCGAAATCATCAAGAAGCACGACGTCGATCAGGTCAGCATCGCCTATTCCGACCTGCCCCACGCCCAGGTCATGCACAAAGCATCCATCGTCAACGCGGCCGGGGCCGACTTTCGGATTCTGGGGCCGCGGCACACGATGATTCCATCCACCAAACCGGTCATCGCCGTCTGTGCCGTCCGCACCGGCTGCGGCAAGAGTCAGACCTCGCGCAAGGTATCGCAAATCCTCAAGTCCATGGGCAAGCGCGTGGCGGCTGTTCGACACCCCATGCCTTACGGCGACCTGGTCAAGCAGATTTGCCAGCGCTTCGCCGTCCTGGCGGACCTGGATCTGCACGATTGTACCATCGAGGAGCGCGAAGAATACGAACCCCACATTCGGGCTGGCAACATCGTCTTTGCCGGCGTCGATTACGAGCGCATCCTGCGCGAAGCCGAAAAAGAGGCCGACGTCATTCTCTGGGACGGCGGCAACAACGACATGTCCTTCTTCAAACCGGACCTTTACATCGTCGTGGCCGACCCCCATCGGCCCGGGCACGAGTTGAACTACTACCCCGGCGAGACCAACTTGCGGATGGCCGACGTGGTGGTCATCAACAAGGTGGCCACGGCTGACCCCGCCAACGTGGACCGCGTCGAACAGAACGTGCGGACGGCCAATCCCAACGCCAAAATCATTCGGGCCGACTCGCCGGTCACCGTGGCCGACCCGGACAGCATTCGCGGCAAGCAGGTCCTCGTCGTCGAAGACGGGCCCACGCTGACCCACGGCGAGATGGCCTACGGCGCCGGGCACGTGGCTGCCAAACGTTTCGGGGCCGCTAAAATCGTCGACCCCAGGCCCTTCGCGGTGGGCACCATCAAGAACACCTTCGCCAAATACACCCACCTGTCCGAAATCCTCCCCGCCATGGGCTACGGCAAGGAGCAAATGGCTGAGCTCGAACAGACCATCAACGCCGCGGACTGCGACCTGGTTCTCATCGGCACCCCGATCGACTTGGGTAGCCTGCTCGACATCAACAAGCCGACCATGCGCGTGCTATACGAAATGTCCGACGAAGCAGGCCAGGCCCTGGAGCAGATGATCCGCCAGGCGCTGTAGCGCAGCCAAGGGCGTTCCATCCGATTATGATAGACGAATGCGTAGGTGGGTAGAGCCAATCCCAAAACCAAGCGAGCCGCGAACTTCAGTTCGCGCGGACGGCGTCATTGCGAGTTGTGTCATAAGCTTTCGACCGGGGTTGAATAGATCATGGGATATCCGAAAATAAAATGCCGGTGGGTCGCGGCAGGCTTCGTAGGGTTCTTCGTCCTGATAGCAACCGGCACCGCGGTCGCTGAGGGAGGCTTTGAAGGCACCGCCGATCCGTCGGTCATGGTGACCGCCGGCCCGGCGCGATTCACGGTTCTGACACCCACGCTGCTGCGCCTGGAGTTTGCCGAGGACGAAGTCTTTGAAGACCGTCCCAGCCTGTTCGCCGTTCAGCGGCGACTGCTCCCGCCGCGCTTCGAACGGCGCGATGAGGACGGTTGGCTGGTGATCGAGACCGAAAAACTTCGTTTGCGCTACCGGGCCGGCTCGGGAAAGTTCAGCGCCGAAAACCTCTCCATCGAGTTGATCAAGACCGACCCACCCGTCCGTTGGCAGCCGGGCCAGCCGAACAACGGAAATCTGGGGGGGACCGTCCGGACGTTGGATCAGTGCCGGGGACGAATATCCGTGGGCGAAGGCGTGCTGTCTCGCAATGGTTGGTACGTCTTGGACGACAGCGGCACCGTCGTTTTTGACGGCACCGATAAACCCTGGCCCACCGCCCGCCCCGAAGGCGAACGTCTCGATTGGTACTTCTTCGGCTATGGTTTCGACTACCCCCAGGGGCTTAGAGATCTGATCGCGGTGGGCGGCCCAATCCCGCTGCCGCCGCGTTTTGTATTTGGAAGTTGGTATTCCCGCTATTGGCCTTACACCGCGGACGATTTCCTGGCTATCGCGGACGGATACAAGCAGCACGGATACCCGTTGGACGTCATGGTCATTGACATGGACTGGCACCAGGACGGCTGGACCGGCTACACCTGGAACCGCGATCTAATCCCCGACCCCCCAGCCCTGCTCCAAGCCCTGCACGACCGTCATCTCAAGGTGACGCTGAACCTGCATCCCCACAACGGGGTCCAGCCGCACGAACGGGCCTACCCCGCCTTCGCCCGGGCCATGGGCGTCGATCCCGCTTCGAAACAGGGCATCGCATTTGATATTGCCGATCCGACCTACGCGGAAAACTACCTCAAGCTGCTGCACCATCCCCTCGAGTCACAGGGCGTCGATTTCTGGTGGATCGACTGGCAGCAGGAACGCACCACCAAAATCCCCGGCCTGGACCCTTTGATTTGGCTCAACCACCTGCACTTTCAGGACCGGGCCCGCCAGGGCACGGGCCGGCGGGGGCTGACCTTCAGTCGGTGGGGCGGCTGGGGAAACCACCGCTACCCGATCCAGTTTTCCGGCGATACCGAATCCACCTGGCAGGTACTCCAATTCCTGGTGCCCTTCACGTCGACTGCGGGCAACGTCGGGGCGGCCTATTGGTCCCACGACCTCGGCGGCCACTTTTCCAATAGCGGGCGGGTCGATCCCGAACTCTACGCCCGCTGGCTGTGGTTCGGGGCCTTCAGTGCCACCATGCGGGTCCACAGCACGCGCGATCCGGACAACGATCGCCGGCCCTGGCTCAACGGCCCGGACTTCGAACGGGCTGCTCACGCCGCCTATGATCTGCGCTACCAACTGCTGCCCTATATTTATACGATGGCCCGCGCCACGTACGACACGGGCTTGCCGCTGAATCGCCCCATGTATCTGCAGCATCCCACCATCGCCCAGGCCTACCTCAGTCCGGGGCAATTCTACTTCGGCGATCATCTCATCGTGGCCCCCGTCGTCCAGCCGGGCCAGGGGCCCCGCAAAATCGCTCAAACCCGCGTGTGGCTTCCGGCAGGGGAGTGGTACGACCTGCTGACCAACGTGCAGTACACCGGGCCGGCGATAGCAACCGTGCAGGCGCCGCTGGACCGAAGCCCCGTCTTTGTACGCGGCGGCAAGCCCATCCCCATGCAGCCGCCGGGTCGGCTTCAGGCCCAAGGTCCGCTCGATGAGCTTGTCGTTCGCGTCTATCCCGGGCCCGGAGGGGAGTTCTTTCTCTACGAAGACGACGGCCTGACCAGCCACTATCAAAAGCCCGGCGGCTTTGCCAAGACCCGCATCACCCAACAAAGTGATCTGGGCGGCTTGGCCCTGGACGTGAACGTCCATCCACCCATGGGCGGCTATCCGGAATTGCCGGCATCGCGCACCGTGGTTATCCAGGCCTGCTCCATACCGCCGCCGGCTCAAGTGCTCCTGGATGGTCGCGGCCTGCCCAAGCTCTCGGCCGGCCAACCGGGCCAGGGATGGTCGTACGATCCGGTGACACTCACTGCCACTGCCCGCGTGCCCGGCCGGCCGACGGACCAACCCACGCCCGTTCGATTCCAACTGACGCCGGAAGGATTGGCCTCCTTGACCGACCTGCGCGGAGCACTGACCTGGCGCACCCGATTGGCGGATTGTGCGGCTCAGGCGCCAAACGATGTCACGCTGGGCGGGTTGCTCGCCCAGTTCACCGAGATGATGACCTCCGCCGATCAGAACCTGCGCCGGGCCGCCCGGGGGCTCAGCGCATTCATTTCGCGCACCGAGCCCCGACTGGTCGAACAGCTCAACGAGTCAGACCGGCCAACTGCCTCGGTTGCCCTGGCCACGTTGCTGGGTGCCCATCTTCAGACCTTCGCCGAGAATGACGGGACGGATCGGCTACGCGTGGTGGGTCAACTGACCCTGGCTCAACCCGGCGGCAATCGACCGGTGACCGCTAAAATGACGCTGTCTGGCATCCTGCCGGAGTCCGAACTTCCGGACAGTCAAGCGGTGGTCCTGGGGCCCGCCAACCCAGGGCGGGCCTGGTTCGAGCTGGCCGCCGACGGTCGGCTGCTTCAGACGCGCACCGGACGGCTAACCGCCCAATTCGATT
>JBHHVM010000261.1:0-5294 GCA_046754265.1 Phycisphaerae bacterium | reverse complement strand
GGCTTTTCGGTGATGTTGGGACACGCCAGGGCGATGCGAAGCTCGCAGACGGCCCGTCCGTCATCGCCGTCATCCAAGGCGCTGCGGGCCAACAGGTAGTGCAGCGTAGAATCGCCCGGGCCCAACTCCAAGGCCCGTTGTAGGTGGGTACGACACCGATCCAGGCTGCCGCCTGCGCGGAGGGTGCGGGCCAACTCCAGATGTACGGTGTAATTCCCGGGATCGGTCTGCAAGGCCCGTTCCAATTCCAGCCCTGCCTCGGTGTAACGTTGTTGGGCATAGAGCCGGTTGGCTTTGTCGATTCGACGCCGGCCTCGGGTCGAAAGCGGCTTGGACTCCGCCTGGGGCTCGGGCACAGTGACGCAGGCAGCGTCCAGTTGATCCAAGCGGACAAAGGCCCGTTTGGGATCCACGCTGGATGCGTCTTGCTCGTCGGCGGATAGATGTCCGCCGGCAGACTTGGAGGACGTGCAACCCCAATCCAACAGTAGGCATAGCCCCACCGCCGCCACAAACACGTGGCGAACCGTAGGGCCGAGGATAGAGTTTGGTGCGTGCATGAGCATCGTCTAGCCGCGCTACGTTTTTTTCCTGCCGGCCGAAGCTTTGGCCGTGCTTTTCTTGGCTTTCTTCTTCGCGGGCGTTTTCTTTGGCTTGGCGGGGGATTTTGTCGAAGCTGCATGACCGGCCTTGGCAGTGGCGAACTTCTCCATGACGCGACAAAACAATCGGGTCTCAGATGCCGGGACGTGCCGCTCGAGAAAAGACTGCACCTCGCCAGGCCCGGATGTCGGGTCGATCAAATCCTGCTTCTGCAAAGCTGACAGCAACCGCCGGCTGACCGGAACCGCGTGCCCGCCCAGACTCCATAGCAGCACCGAGGCGCAGACGTACGGGTTGATACCGTCCAACGTCTCCAGGTACTGCCGGGCCTCACGGATTCCCTTGGATTTGAGGGACTCAAGCGACAAGCAACTTTCCCGCTTGAACACGGTGTTGAGGCATCGGGAAATCCCCCGGGCGCAATCCATGCTGTTAGGAACAGACTCTCGAATCACCGCGGCGATCTCGTGAATGGTCGAAACCCGAACCTCGTTGAGATCGATCATCTGTTCACGGAGCAGTTTCAAAGCGCGCCGGGCGCCGGTGGGGCTGGCCTCCCAGGCAAGGTGGGCCAGTACCATTTGCTCGAGCGGCTCGGCGTGGCCTGGCTCGATCGATTCCTTGGCCGACCGCTTCAACTCCTGATACACGCGCTTGACCCGTTTGGCGTAAAGGGTCCCGTTTTTCATGGATGGCTCTCGTCAATTGCTTGAATGGTCACCAGTGTCAGGGTCGACAAACTCCGGTGGTGTCTCCTGCCCGGAGCAAAGAGCGTCTTCTGCTAGGGTTCGGTCGATCAGTCTCATGGTATCGGCCGCCTTCTTTAGAGACTCATCCAGCACGAAACGCAATTCCGGGCAGCGCCGCATCTGAACCTTGCCGGCGACCAGTCGCTGAATATGTCCGACCGCGCTGGTCAAGCCCGCCAGGGTGGTTCGCCCCTGCACGGCGTCGCCCATGACGCTGACCAGCACCTTGACCACCTGCAAGTCGCCGGAGACTTCGACCCGGGTAATGCTCGTCAAAGGGCTGATGCGCGGGTCGTTGAGCTTGTGGGCGATCGCGTCGCTGATGATCTCGCGGATGGCACTGGCCAATTTGTCGACACGGTAAGAGGACATAGATTCCAATATCTTGAATCGCAAGGCAATACCCGTGGATTGAAAGGTCCGCCCGGGCCGATGTTCGCGATATCCTGCACTGTTACCAAGACTCTAGTAATAAAGCTCACGCTCGTATTTAACCAGGCTGGCCCGACCCTGACGGCGAACAAAATCGATCACCTTGTCGAGGTTGGAGTGGACGAATGCCGTATCGCTGCCCACCACTGCCACTCCCAGAACGGCTTGCTGCCTGGAATCCAATGCCCCCACCTCCGCAATGGAGACGTTGAACCGTTCCGCCAATCTGCTTTTGAGGCCCTTGATCACCGATCGCTTGTCCTTGAGCGAGTGGGATTCGTAAACCACCAATTCGATTCTCAAAACCCCCACGATCACAGCGACGACGCCTGCTTAGGCATTGCATTGGCCCCACGGCCCGCGGCGGCGGGGCGGATTCGGCGGTTCTGATCGTCAGTCCAGCTCCAATATCTTGGAGCTGATGGACCCGCTCCGCGGGTGGATCATGAAGGAGCGATACTGAGTCGAATCGCCGATGCGGTAGACGGCCATTCCCACGCGCCGCAGCATGTCCACGATGAAGGTCTGGTCGGCATTGTCCACCTCGTAGAACGTCAATTCACTGCGAATCTCCTCCTCGTTGAATCCGTACGCACTGCGCCGCGGCAGGAACTTGATCACCTTCTCGATATCGGTGTTCGGCAGGAACAAAGCCGTCAGCGAAATCCATTCCTGATTGATCACCGAGCACTGGTATCGGCGCACGATCAACGTTTCCATGGTGGGTAAGTCGATAACCGACACGGCATTGGCCATGTCGGGGATGAAAAACTCCTCCAGCAAGTTCCGCGACCCGCCCGCTTCGATCAATCGTCTCTGGGCCGGGTAGCCTGGGTATTTCATCAGCTTGCCGTTGTTCAGCGGCAACCCCACTGCCACTTCGTAGGCGCCGGCGTCCAACGCCACAGCCGCATCCGTCTTGGCCCGTTGGGCCTTTGGATCGAGGAATATCTCCTCTTCGGTGCTACGGTGATCGAGGCGGCGGAAGCGAACCTCGGCTCGGATGGGGACCGAGTTGAAGTATATGCCGCCTCTTTTGTGGTCCATCCGAACGTCGAGCAAGCCCAGCTTGGCCGACGCCTTCTTGGTGCTGTTCCTGGTGGTTCCGCGATTCTCGTTGCGATCGTTGTCCCTCGCATCCGCGACCCTTCGGCCTGGCGGCGCCTTGTTCAGCGAGGTGACGTAATCGTAGCCCATTCTGCCGCAGAAGATCAGCACGATCAGGATGACGGCCACATAGACCATCTTCATGACCACGGCAAAAGGATTGAAATCTGAGCTGGATTTGGCGATCGAGCTGGTTCGGCTGCGGCGGTGACGGCGAGGCTTGATCCGCTGGCCTGCCGACACGGTGCCGCCCGCATCGCCCTCGGCCATGTCGGAAAAGAGCGAGTCGATCTCGTCCTCGTCCTTGCTGGGCACCTGCGTGGTCTTGCCGCAATACGAGCAGCGGACAACCTTGCCCTCGTCTTCGTCCTTGGCTCGAATGGTGTGGCCGCACTCAGCCTTGAATTCGATCATCGGTGGTTCGGTCGAAAGGTTCGGCCGCGGCAAGGGCCCGTCAAAGTTTTCGGGCCACTTCCACGACCTCCAGGGCTTCGATGATATCGCCTTGTTTCAGGTCGCCAAAGCCGTCCAGACGAATGCCGCACTCCATGCCTGCTCGTACCTCCTTGACGTCGTCTTTGAATCGACGCAACGAGCCGATAGCGTTGTCTTCGCGGATAATGACTCCCTCGCGAACCAATCGCACCCGGTGATTGCGGGATACAAGCCCGTCGGTGACATAACAGCCCGCCACTGCCCCAACCTTGGTTATCTTGAAGACCTCCCGCACCTCGATGGTCGCTCGGCGTTCCATCGTCTTTTCGGGCTCTAAGAGACCCTCCATGGCCTTGGTGATGTCTTCGATGACGTGATAAATCACTTTGTATTCACGAATGTCCACGCCGTGCTCTTCGGCCAATCGACGCGTGGCCGGTGCCGAACTGACCCTAAAGGCTATGACGATAGACCCAGATGTGTGGGCCAACAGGACATCGCTGTCGGTGACCGCACCCACACCGGCATGAAGGATGTCCAACTTGATCTGATCGGTGGGCAATTCCGCCAGGGAATCTTTCAAAGCATGCATCGAACCGTCCATATCGGTCCGAATAATCAGCTTGAGCTCGGGAGTGCCCTCCGCGTCACGCTGCTTGAAGACATCCTCCAGGGTCAACGCTTTTTGGGATCCGATACGGGCCTCGTCCGTCCTTCGATGGCGGGTCTCCTCCGCGATGCTCTTGGCCCGCTGCATGGACTTGACGCCGAAAAATTTGTCGCCGGCCGAGGGCACCTGGTCCAACCCCCAAATCTCGCAGGGGATGGAGGGGCCTGCCGATTTCAGTCGCTTGCCCTGATCGTCGAGAATGGCCCGCACTTTGCCATAGCTGTTGCCGCAGACCACGATAGCTCCGGGAGTGAGCTGCCCGCGCTGCACCAACACGCGGACCGCAGCCCCGACGCCTTCGCGAGTTTCTGCTTCCACGACCGCGCCGGCAGGGGCGCCGCCAAAATCGGCTTTCAGGTCCAAGACTTCCGCCAGAGCAGCCAGGTGCTCCAGCAAGTCATCTAGGCCTTCACCCGTCACCGCCGACGTCTTGATGACGTCGATCTCGCCACCCCAGTCGCCGCTGGGAGTCAGGCCGTGTTCGGTCAACTGCCCGAATACGCGGGCTTCGTCAAATACACCCAGGTCATGCTTGGTGATAGCCACCACAATGGGTACCCCAGCCGCCTTGGCATGGTTGATGGCCTCGATCGTCTGGGGCATGACGCCGTCATCTGCCGCCACGATCAGAACCACAATGTCGGTCAACTGGGCGCCCCGGGCCCTCATGGCGGTAAAAGCCGCATGGCCCGGCGTATCCAGGAAGGTGATGGCCAGACCCTCGCGCTTCAGATGATACGACGTCAGATGCTGAGTGATGCCTCCATCCTCACCCGACGCAACCTTGGCGGATCGGATGGCGTCCAGCAAACTGGTCTTGCCGTGGTCCACATGGCCCAGCAGCGTCACCACCGGTGGGCGGGCCGACAGTTTCTTGACCTCGCGCCCGTCGAATTCTTCCTGAAGCACCTCCAACTGCGTCTTGGCCTTGATGACCTTCAACTCGATTCCTTCGCTGAGGGCGACGAGCTCTGCCACCGCCGTCGGAAGGGTCGTATTGATATTGGCCAACAGGTTGTGTTCTTTCTGAAGGATCTTGACCAGCCGGATAAAGGGGATCCCCACCGCGGAACAGAACTCCTTGACCAGGATGGGCTCGTGAACCTGAGCTTCGCTACGCCGACCAGCCGGAGCTGACGGTGCCAGGCCGCCATGGGATTCCATGGCTCGACGACGGTGGACTTTTCGACCGGTGGCACCCTCCAGGCGTTCGCGCCGCTCGATCAGGTCTTGATCCCGCCATTCCTTAAGCTTTTCGAGGGCCCCGTCCGCCTCCGAGGTGCGGGGCGACGCTGCCC
>JBHHVM010000260.1:0-5310 GCA_046754265.1 Phycisphaerae bacterium | reverse complement strand
GTGACCACGTTATTGGTGTTGTCCGCGGCAATGCCGATGATGCCGATGTCACCGCTGAGCACGCTCTGTCGAAGCGGGTCGGTCAGGTCCGCTACGGTCCGCTCGGCGAAGGATGTTTCGGTCCCCGCAAAATGACCGTAGAGTGCCACGCCATTGCGCAACCAGAACGTGGCCGTCATGTCACCCGGTATCTGCCCCACACCTTCATCAGGCCTGTAAACCCCGGCCGCCACCCAAACCTCATCGCCGTAACCGGTTGCAGCCAAGGCATCTTGAAGCGCATTGAACGCGTCCGCCCAACTCGTGCCGTCATTGGCGCCCACGGCATCTGCGTCCACGTACCAGATGACCGGCGTGAGGCAGCCCGGGGCATCCGGGATGTGGTCGCAGGCATTGGCCCCTTCGTTGCAGGAATCTGTGGTACAGTCGATCCCATCATCGCAGGCGACGGGCGTACCCGGCAGGCATCCGCCTGCCGGGTCGCACGCTTCATCCCCGTCACAGAAAGCACCGTTATCACACAGCGCGTCGATGGGTATGTGGTCGCAAGCGCCGGCCGGATCGATGCACGAATCGACGGTGCAAGCCACGCCGTCGTCGCAGTCGATGGGAGTTCCAGCCTGGCAAAGCAGCGCCCCGACGCAAGTCTCCGCCCCATTGCAGGCCAGGCCGTCGTCGCAATCCGCGTCCACCGCACACTCGGGTCCGGTTATCGTCACGCTGACGTAGTCGGTCAGCAGCGCCCCGCCCTGAACGCTGTAGGTAACCAGCACCGTCACCACGTTGGCACCGTCGATGAAATCCGCAGCGTTGGCGCCGTACGAACCCGCGATCGTCCCGTCCGGCGGCACCGCAGCGCTCTGGCTGCCCACCAGGGTGTACGAACCCGTGGTGGCGTTCCACAGCCAGACGCTCTGAAACTCGCCCTGATTCGATCCGCCCTCCCACAAGACGTCCAATCGGGTGACGGTTGCGGGTGGCTCGGCAATGGTGAAGGTGAATCGAGTCGCCGCCACGATGCCACCCTCGATCACGCCCGTGGTGTAGCGCGAATCGTCCGACGCGCCGACCGCCGCGTAATCCGTGGGACCAAAGGTCGCCGAAGGGACGTTGTTGATGGCAGGTGGAATGGCCGCGTCGGGAATGGAGTTGCCGTAGGCAAAGTGGTCCACGCCCGCGCCTGTACTGAAGTCGTACACCGTCCCAAGAACGTTTCCGGGTAGACCCAGGATGACACAAAGCACTGCGATAGTCGGTGATTTCGCCCCATTCATTCCCGTATCTCCGCGTTAAGGGTGTCGGGAATCACGCGCTCAAAAGCGTGTGGGCGAAGCCCGCCGTTGTCTTTGACGGCCAGGTTGCAGTGTGGTTCTTCGCCACAATCGTGCTCCCAGGGTTGACTTGTCATGCAGTGTACAGGGGTAGAATGGTCAACCGGTCCTTGATTAGACAATTCTTATCTAGGCCGACCAATCCCTCTGATCTGGAAACAGCGATATCCGGCGGTGCGGGCCACCTGATTCGGCGATGCGCGGGACGTTATGGGGTCTTAACCGCATACGACCCCGGGACACCACGATGCACCGGCCCCCAAACGCCCTCGGCGCATGGACCATCGATTCAGGCCCTCACAACACACCGGCAAGCGTGCAGCCCGGTCTTGTGATCCCCGACCGGTTCGCCTATCATGTCGCAAGGTCGAAAGGCCGGGTGTTCTAGCCGCGACGCCCTGACCAACCTCACCGCCAAGCCGCGTACCCTAGGCCGTCATCAATCTTGGAAAGGCGGTGACCGATGTCCAGATTGGCATCGATCCGAACGGCTCTGTTGGCAGCAGCTGTGATCTTGGCAACTGGCCTCGCGTGTCACAGGTCCCATCACCACGGCAGCCCCCACACCCAAATCTATGAGCATCACCAACCCAGGCGAGTCCATCGCCCCTCGCACCACCGGTCGCACAGAGAGCACCAGCGCGGATCGCGCTATGCCGATCGCCGCAGCCGTCACCATTACGACGATTGCGACTAGCGGGGCCTAACCGACCGTGTGGCGCCCGTATCAAAGCGGTAGGATCGAACCGCGAACCGGTGCTGGGGTCGCTCCGATTACGGCTCGCGGTCCAGGAAGGTCAGATCGGTGTCGATGGGGGATTCAAGGCTCCGTTGGTCCTTGATGAACTCCAAGAGGGCGTCGTTATCTTTCATGCCCAAACGCTGCTTTAGCTCTTTGGAGTTCGGGAACAGCGCAAGGCCTTGCTGCCAGGCCCGACGAGCCTCTTGAAATTGCTCGTTCTTGGCGTAGGCGTCGCCCAGCAGGATGTGCGTCCGTTCGTAGTATCGTTTGGCTGCCGGGTTCTGCGACTCGTTCTGCAAACGCAGACAGGTCTCGAAATCAACGGCTGCATCGTCGGAGTGGCGCAAAGCCTTGGGCCAGTGGAGGTGGTTCATACCGCGGCAATAATACGCTGCCCACAGGTCTTTGTGCTTTTCGATAACCTCGTCCAGTTGGTCCAACGATTTGCGGGCCAATCGCCCTTTGCTGACCACCGCTGCAATACCTCCGCAAGTCGGCAGCTTATCCACGTAGGCACAGGCCAGCGCGATCCGCGCCCAAACACCATCGGGCCTCTCTTCGACCAGCTTCTCCAGGAATCCGATGGAGCGATCGTGCAGATCATATCCCACGCATCGACGCCGATAAGTACTATGCAGGGCGTAGGTCAGGCCGCCCTCTTCCCGCAGGTGCGATTCCATATGAGCCAGCAGCTCATCACGCTTGGCCGCGTCGATCTGATGCACCACGCGGGCCGGCTGCGTCTCCTTGCGTTTCCACACCGCCGGCGGCTGCGTCACCAGCGCCACCCGCGACGCATAGTGCGCCGGATCCTGCGTCACCGTCACCACCCGGTCGGCTTGGATGTTCTCCAGGTATTGCAACCCGCCGTCAGGCCAGCGGATCTCCACCAGTTCAGCCCGGCCCTCGCTGCCCAGCCCGAAGTGCAAACGCGGATCGCTTTGGGCCGAATATCCGTTGCCGCCGTCGCGCTCCCGAATCTGGCGAGCCGACGCCGTCACGACCGTCACCCGCGCCCCGATCGCGTCGCGGTTGACACCGGTGCCGGATGCTGTCACCAACTCGAACATCAGCCAGTGATTCCCAGCCGTCCCGTCGTTGCGAAACAACTGGGGCGGCTGGTCGTGGTTGGCGATGAACAGATCCAAGTCCCCGTCGTTGTCGTAATCGAAGCAGACCACGCCGCGCCCGTCCCGATCGGTCTCCAGCCCTATCCCGGTCGCAGCCGACGTAAACACGTGCATGCCGTCGTTGCGCCAAAAGCGCAGGGCCTCATAACCCGAAAACGACATATCCCCGATCCTCGGCCAGTTGGCGGCATCGGCCGAGTCCTGCCCCAGAACGGTCCACGATGCCAAGTCGTACCAATAGTTGCCTTGGCCCGCACTGATAAAGCCGTTGACCGCCACGATGTCCAGATCGGCGTCGTTGTCGTAATCGAAGAATTTTGCCCCCCAGCCCCACCCGCCGTCGTAGGTGCCCGTCTCCATGGCCACGTCGGTCAGCGTGATCCGCCCGTCGGGCCCCGGACCGTTGTTGTACCACAGCATATTGCCTTCCTGAAGGTACTCCGCCGTGGTGATGTTGGACACATAGACGTCCAACCAGCCGTCGTTGTTGAAATCGCCGAAGTCGACGTTCATCCCCTTCTTCGTGTCGAACCCCAGGGCGGTGGCCGAGACGTTCGCGAACGTGCCGTCGCCACGATTGATGAAGAGCTGGTCGGGACCAAAATCGTCGGCGCAATACAGGTCAGCCCAACCATCGTTGTTGATGTCCGCCGACCCCACCGCCAACGTCCAGCCCGGGTCATCCACCCCCAGCGAAGCCGCGACTTCCTCGAACCCGCCATCGGGCTTTTGATGGTAAAGATAGTTGCGACCCCCGTTGCGGGCCTTCTCAAAATCGTCGTGCATGATCCGCGTGGATTTGAGGTGCCAAAGATCCACCTCATCAAAATAGTTGCCCACGTAAAGGTCCAGCCGCCCATCCCGATCGTAGTCGATCAGCAGGGCGGCACATCCGTTGGCCCAGTCGGTGCCGGGCGATCCTCCGCGCTTGCGAAACCGCTCGGCCGTCACGTCGCTGAATGTGCCGTCGCCGTTGTTGTGAAACAGCGCGTCATTTCCCCAGCGCACCACGTACAGGTCCGCCCACCCATCGTTGTCCAAGTCGCCCCACACGCAATCCATGCTCGTGCCAGCCTCGCCGTTGAGCTTGGCCACACCCGCAGCCACCGCCACGTCGGTAAAAGTCCCGTCGCCGTTGTTGCGATACAGAAAGTTCGGCGTGCCCTTCTTGGAATTGGTCACGTACAGGTCCAAGAGCCCGTCGTTGTTGTAATCCCCCGCAGCCGCAGCCGCCCCCACACTGCACACCCAGGGCATGACGTTGTCCAGCTTGTGATCCAGCACCGGTTTATGATGCCGATGCGTCAAACCCGCCTGTGCCGTGACTTCGGTGAAGACCTTCGCAGCCGCCGGCGTGGACCCATCCTCGGCCGATTTTTTGCATCCCCCACCGACGGCAAGTGCCGGTATAAGCCAGACCCGCATCGATCCCGCCAACCCTCGGCGACCCTGATTCATCGACCCTGCGCCCTTCCGTCAATCTTGGTACCAGCCCTGTCGCCGGTCACGGTGTCCATCATCAAGAGGTCGGGTCAACCCCACCCGATTGGGTGCTCGCCCCTGCGTCAGTCTAGCACAATCGGCCGGTCAGGGTCAGGCCGATTCCATAGGGTGTAGATCGAAACTCGCCCAAGCGCGCAACGCGAAATCCGCCCCGCAGGCCTGGGGTGCATGACAGTTCAGGCCGCCCAAGGTAGGGCAGGCGGTTCCCCCGGCTGTGCCGGGGGGTTCGCCTGCCGCGCTAAAACGGCAGGTCAACCTCGGCGCCCCGGGACCCCACGTTTGTGTGCCCGCCGATTCTGTCACGCACGCACAGGCCTTGGCCGCGCCGATTCGGGGATACCGCCAGCCCGGACATCCGGTTAGACTGCCCGGTTCCAGGAAACGCTCGCGCCTACGCACCGGGGAACTTCAATGCCGTCCAACCCATCTGATCAAGTAGCCATCACCGGTTGCGGCTGGGTCACGCCGGAATGCTCCGGAAGCATCGACCAGGTCCTGCGGGCGCTGAAACGCAACCCCGACGACCCACTCCAAATCGACGCCCCCTATTGGGCCGTCTCGCATGAACCTCTCAAGGCCCACCCCGGCCTATCCAACGAGTTGA
>JBHHVM010000259.1:0-5317 GCA_046754265.1 Phycisphaerae bacterium | reverse complement strand
GTAAAGGTCGCGCCGCCGCCTGACGGGCTCGTCCCGCGGGTGCCCGTCGGGAGCCGTCGGGGCCAGGGCGTCGTCGTCGGCCCGAATCCGCAGACCTTCCATCAACGGGTTGCGGGCGATGTTTTCGAGCAGGCCTGATTTGTCTCGCTGATCGACGGACATGGTTCGCAGGTCGTCTTCGTGGCGGATAACGTTGACGGTTAGCACGATGAGTAGCTCGGTCTTGCGGACCATTTTGGTGGTCTTGCGGAACAAGAGCCCCAAGCCCGGGACGTCGCCAAGGAGGGGAACCTTGGACTCGGTTTCGCGGGTTTCGTCGGTGATCAGCCCGCCGATGACCACGGTTTCACTGTCTTTGACGGTCACCACGGTCTCGGCTGTCCGGGTCAGGAACCTGGGGGCGGACAACCCTTCGGTGAGTTGGATGCTCGAATCGCTGACCGACGAAATCTCGGGACTGATTTCCAGATTGACGTAGCCGTCCGGATTGATGTGGGGGGTCACGTCCAGAATGATGCCGACGTCCTGGTACTGAACCTGGGTGCTGGTGTTGCCGGCATCGGTAAAGGTGGAGCCCTGCACGATGGGCACTTGTTCGCCGATGGTGATGTTGGCCTCTTCGTTGTTTTCGACCAGCAGGGTGGGTCTGCTGAGCACCTCGAGGCGGCTGTCGGTCTCCAGGGCCCGCAGCAGGAAGCTGAAATCCTCGCCGGTGATGGTGAAGTTGAACCCGCCCAGGGTGCCGCCCGAGGCTCCCACGTCGGTGCCCAGCACGAAATCGAAATCCGCGCCGTTTATGGTGTTGTTGGGGCCTTGGACGGAATTCTCCGTGAAAAGCAGGTCTTGGCCGGCAAAGTCGATGCCCAGTTCGACGTTGTTGTCCAGGGTGACTTCGGCGATGAGCACCTGGATCATGACCTGGGGAGGCTGGCGGTCGAGCTGATGGATCATGGTCATGTACTGGTCGTAATAGCGGGGGCTCACCCCCAGGATGACGCTGTTGCTGTCTTCGTCGCCGATGGCGGTGACGTGTCGCTCGGCCCGGCGCATGAGGGCGGTCTGGTCGTCGAGTTCGCTGAGGCGGTCGTCTTCGGACTGGGCGAAATCGGCGACGGCCTGGGTGAGGGCGTCGGAGGTTGAATTCCGGGCTTCATAGACCAGGATCATGCGCTCTTCGGAGTCTTGGGCGTCGAGTTGATAGATGAGTTGCTCGACCATGCGGAGGTCGACTTCGGCGCCGGCGGCGATGACGGTGTTGGTGCGGCGATCGGCGCTGAAGCGAAGTTGTTGGCGGACGCCGGCTTCGCCCTCCCCGATGGCAACTGCCCCCGATTCGCCGAGCGTCAGTGTCTGAACGCCTTCTTGGTCGGCTTGCTCTTCAAAGAGATCTTGCAGGCGTTGGACGATTTCTTCAGCGTCGGCGTTGTTGAGCGGGAAGAGGCGAATCTCGGCTACCTGCGGTCGAATCCGGTCGAAGTCGACGATGAGGGCTTCGAGCATGTCCATGCTGTCGGCCGGGGCCATGACCGTGAGGGTGTTGGTTCGTTCATCGGGCGTAATGGAGATGTCCTGGCGAACGAGCTTGCGCTGTTCGCGCTGGCCATCCTCGTTCAGGGTCGAATAGGACACGATGACCGCCTGGCTTTCGTCGCCAGCCTGGCCCGATTCGCCGATGAGGGATTCTTCCAGGACTGTGGCCAGGTCCTCGGCCAGGGCCTGCTTGAGCTGGATGACGCGGATACCCATCTCGACGGCGGGGTCGGTAGTGTCCAGGCGGCTGATGATGGTGCCGATGTTTTCCATCTCGGTGGGTGAAGCCCAGACGATCAGCGAGTTGGTGCGCGGGTCGGGCTCGACGGCGATGGCGTTGGCCAGGGCATCGGAGGCGCCTTCCATCCTGCTTTGGAAGAGTTGATCGAGCCGCTCGGCCAGCGGTTCGGCCTTGGCCCGTTTGAGCGGGAAGATGGCGAACTGGCGGGCGATGGTGGAGGGCTTGTCCAACAGAGCGAGCAGACCCTGGACTATGAACTGATCGTCGCGGGAGGCCGAGCAGATCAGCGAGTTGCTGCCCTCGTCGGCGAAGAGATTGATGGGCGTGCGTTCGTCGGCGGCGCCTTCGGAACGCTTTTCGAACATGTCCTGCATGATGGGGGCGATCTTGACGGAACTGGCGAACTGCAGGGGGTAGATCTCGAAGATGGACGTCGGGGGTCCGGCGGGTTGGTCCAATTTCGGGATGATTTCTTCGCAGCGACGCAGCCCGTCACGAGAGCCCGAGACGATGAGCACGTTGCTGCGGTCGTCGGGAATGATGGTGGGGGCGGTGAACAGGTCGGGGTCGGGGGCGTTTTGCTGCATACCCTCGAAGAGCTTGTCGAGCATGTCGGTGATTTTGACGGCGTCGGCGTGTTGGAGGGGGAACAGCTTGATGTTCTCGGCCAGAGGCGTGTCGGGGTCGTCCATCTGTTTGACGAGTCGGCCTATGATGGACATGTTGGGTTTGGAGGCGCTGGCCAGGATGGCGTTGGCCCGGGCGTCGGCGACGATGGCCACCTGCATGCGGGCGTCGGTGAGAGAGCTGTCCAAGCCGGTGGAGGGGTTGTAAAGACCTTCGTCGAAAAGCTCCTGGATGGTGTCAGCCACCTTGTTAGCGTCGGCGTTGTCCAGGAAGAAGGTTTGCACCACGCCTTCGAGGTCCGGCTCGGCGTCGAGGACTTCGACCAGGCGGGCCATCTCGTCAAAATTGTCCTTGGAGGAGGCGACCAGGATGGTGTTGGTGGGGGCGTCAAAGGCCAGGGCCACGCGGTCGGAGGGGTTTTCCTCCTGGCCTGAGGCCAGGCGCTGTTGCATGCGCTCTTCGAAGAGGGTCTTGAACAGCGTGGAGATTTCCGAGGCGTCGTTATTGACCAGGTGCAACAGGCGAATCTCGGCGATGGGGGCCAGGGGCTGGGACTCGAGCTTGTCGATGAGGCGTTGGATTTCGGCGTAGTCCTCGGGGGAAGAGGCGATAACTAGCGAGTTGCTGCGCTGGTCTGCCACAATGACGGGCAGGTCTTCGGGCACGTCGCCTTCGCGGCGAAGGGCGGCTTTGCGCTGCCAGAGGTCCTCGATCTTGCTTTGCAGGTCGGCGGCCGAGGCCGTCTTGCAGGTGATGATGCGAATCTGGTCGATGAGCCGATCGGAGGCGGTGTCGAGTTTCTTTGTGATCGATTCGATCTCGGCGTAGTTTTCATCGTTGGCTGAGATGATCAGGGCGTTGCTGCGAATGTCGACGGCCAGGAATACTTTTTCACGTTCGATGGCTGAGCTGCCGATGTTCTGGGCTTCCAGAGCTTCGACGCGCTTGGTGACCAGGTCCTCGATGATTTTGCCGACGCGGGTGGCGTCGATGTGGTCGCCGAGGAAGAGCAGGCGTAGCGGGAAGCGCATCGCGCTGGCGGGTTGGTCCATCTGGGCCACGACTTTTTCGACGATGCCAAGCTGGACCGGCCTGCCCAGGACGAAGAGGGTGTTGGTCCGCAGGTCGGGGACGATATCGATGTTGTAGACCACGGCTTCGCCCTCGGGCGTGAGGGGGACAGCCTTGGTTGATTCGCCGCCCGGGGCTGGGCGGGGCAGGTCTTTGCCTTGTTCGAACATCTCTTCCAACGCATCGGCCACGGTCTCGGCGTCGGCGAATTGGAGGGGGAAGACGCGCATGCCCATGTCCACGCTGAGGGGCACGTCGTCGAGCATGGCGATGATCTCTCCCACCGGTTCGATGTTTTCATCGACGGTGGCGACCAGCAAGGAGTTGGTGCCTTCATCTGCGACCAGGCGCAGGGTTTTTTCAAGGTTGAGCGGGGGCAGTTCGACGGGTTCGGCGCCCGGGGCCCGGCGAAGCATGACCAGGCGGCGAATCTGCTCGGCCACGCCCTCGCGGCGTTCGGCGGCGGAGAGCATTTCTTCGAAGATTTTGACCAGGTCGGCTGCTTCGGCGTTGAGCAGGGGGAAGACCACCAGTTTGAGTTCGCCGTAGCCGGGGACGGCTTCGGCGTCGATCTGCTCCAGGAACATGCGGAGGGTTTTCTCTTCGGATTTGGGCCCGATGACCATGATGGTGTTGTTGGCGTCGTTGGGGGTGATCCTGAACTCTTTGGAGGCGTCGCCCCCTTGCTGGCGTCGCAGGTCGGCGATGAGCTCTTCCAGCTTGGTGGCGGCCTCGGTGGCGTTTCGATTCTTGACCTCAAAGACCATGATCTCCTCTTTGAGGGCTGGGGCGGCGGCATCGATCTTCTCGGCGATGGCCACGATCTGATCGATGCGCGATTGGGGGGCCACGATGAGCAGGATGTTGGACGCGACGGGGGTGATGTTGATCTGGGATTCGGGCCGATCCTTGGCCCGGGGGTAGAGGTCGCTGACCGCTTGCTGCAGCTTCTGGGCCACGTCGGTGGCGGGCTGCTCCTTGAGGGTGACCACGCGCAACTCTCGGCTGGGCATTTTCTGGTCGAGCTGTTGGATGAGGGCTTGGAGAATGGCCAGGTCGGACTCGTTGGCGGTGATGACCACCGAGTCGGCGCCGATCAGGCTGACCCCGACCTCGGAGCCCGAGAGGTTCATCTCGGTGGCAGCCACGTCCTGGGCGTCGTCTCGGGCCCCTTGCTGGGCGACGATGCTCAGCGGTTCCGCATCGGGTGAGTCGTCGGCATCGTCGTCGGCACGATCGGATGCCTGGCCCGCCGGTCCCGGTTGAGGTTGGGCCTGGGCCAGGGCATAGAGTCGGCCCAGGGCTTGCTGCTCAGCACGAGCATCGGCCGACGCTTCGCTTCGGTCCTCATCGCTTTGGGAAAAGCCGGGGGCACTTGGGCCATTCAACACCATCAGTACGGCGATCATCCACCACGCCTTCATCGTATGGCTCCTGGTATTTTCCCGGGCATCCATGCCCTGGTTATTTGCCTTAGTGTCCGGTCGAGTCATTCTCTTCACCTTCGAGTTCCCCGTCAATCCAAACGCTTGGCCGTCCTTGAACGGATGGGCCTTTCGTCCATCACCGGCGGCGCCGGCTTCGACTTGCCGGGCGGCGGGAGCGTTTGCCGCCGCCGGTTCGGTTCTTGCTTTCCTCGACGAGCTGGTCGATCAGGTCTTTGATTTCCTGCGGGTTGCGGTTGTTGATGGGGACGACCATGGAAATCCTGCCGCCGGCAGGGCCCAGTTTTTCGAGGTCGCGGACCAGCGTTTCGACTTCGGCGAATTTCGACTGGGGCCCGCTGAGGATAAGCGAGTTGCTGCGGGTGTCGGCCCGGACCAGGACGCGTTGGGGTCGCTGGCCTCC
>JBHHVM010000258.1:0-5324 GCA_046754265.1 Phycisphaerae bacterium | reverse complement strand
CATCGATGACCCCAGCCGTATCCACCACAAAGGTGCCCGGATCCTGGATGGTCACCTCCGCTAAAGCGGGGCGTACCCAAATCAGCGCCGCAAGCGTCATCAACTGGAGGTTTCGCTTACCACCCATCGACCAACCGCCCCAACGCTTCAACGTCCTGGTAAAGACTCTCGAACGCCGCCCAGCCATGGGTCGCCCGTGCGTCCATGGCCGTCCGAATTCCGGACAGCTTCCGGTCGGCGAGTTTCTCAATCTCCGACAGAGTTTCGGTAGCGGGTTTGGGCGTTTTCTGCCCTTTGAGCCACAACATGCCCCGCAGCGTCCGAAACAACGGCTCAGCCACACCCGTCTCCAGATTCGCAATCAGCTTTTCCCGCCCCGCCGCGGCCAGCAGCCCCTGCCGCAAACCGATCAGCAGGGCTTTGAGGTCCCGCTCGCATTGCAGGCGAATGTGCCCCTCCTCGAACTCGAGGGCCTTGAAATGATCCTCACCGAACAACGTCACGCCGGTCTGCTGAATCTCGATCAGTTCCAGCGGAAACGTGTCCAGCGACGCCTTGATGTAAGGCTCGGTCATAATCAGCGGAGCGGCGATCTGCTGCTTGCCCAGCTTGGAGCCGTACTCCGCCAGACGGCGAAGGGCGCCCAGGTCCACCTTGTCCAGCAGCAGCACGTTGCGAACCACGTGCTGTTGGGGGTCGAACCGATCCGTGGTCGCCGCCCCGAAACACGTCAAAGCCAAAGCACCAGCCCCGTGAATCTCGCGCAGCAGGCCTGCATAAGCTCGCAGCGGTTCCCGCAACGACGAGACCACCCTATCCAACCCAGTCATTTCATCAGCCATCGGCGCGCCTCCAAACCCGGGACGGATCATGACCCCCGTCACCGAGTATCATGTAACCCGCCAAAGCGCGACCGACAAGTATAGAAATGGGTCCAAATTGGAACGGCTGCCGCCGGCACACCGAGACGTGATTCGGAATCAGGCAGGAACTTCCAATACCGTTCGACACCGCGGGCAGGCGTATTGCCGCCCCACCGACTGGGCCGGCACCTGCATGGAACCGCCGCATTGCGTGCAGTAAATGACCCGATTGGCCGATACGCCCGCACTGGCCGTCGGAACGGCGTACGGGCCTCCGTCCGGTGTGCTGAAGCCGGATCCAAACAACGGCGGCTGCGTGGCGTTGGCCTCTCGGACCATGTCCGGAATCAAAAAAACGTCGATCAGCCAGCCGATGCCTACGAGACCAGCCGTGAAGAACCACAGCAATCCAGTGCCGATCTTGCCGCAGTAAAACCGATGAACGCCCAACGGCCCCAGCAATACCCACAAGATGTAAGCCACAGGAATGGATCGCACGATTCACACCTCCCGGCGGGCTGCCACCGTCCCGCTCTAAACGACTATTCTACCGGAACAGCCGAATATTCTCACCATCCGGACCCGCAACCGCCGTCGTGACCGGTGACCCAGCCCATTCGCCGGGACCGTTGCCCGATAACGCAACTGGCCCCGGGCTTGCTTTTGGCCTTGTGGAACCGCCCGCGGCCGGGGGGTACAATCTCACACAAGTGCCGTCCAGGGCACCGCCCGGCTAAAGAGGCCGGACCACTGAGGGGAGAGCAAACATGCCGTCCATCCAACCGCCACCGGTCCATCGTCACGCACGTCTCGCCGGCATCGCCAGCTGGGGCGAGATTCCCATCTCGCCCCTTTCGTCGCGGGATTCCCATCCCGCAATACAGGGTGTGAGAAAGGATTCTCGCACCAGTCATTCCAGCCCTTTGACATACGCTCGAAGCCGTCCGGGACGATTCGTCGGCATCGCAAGTCTGCTGACGGCTCTGGCCGGATGTGGCGCCCAAAGCGCCTTCCACTCCGCCGCCACCGCGCCCATCATTAGCCCGACCCCCACGATGGTCCTCTCAGCCGCCTATGACCTGGAAGGCGGCCAGCGCGAGGTCATATTCCTAACCGCCGAAAACCTGTCGCCCGACGAAATCGAGACGCTGACAGCATCCTTGGAGAATGACCTGGACGTGGACGTGCTCCCGGCCGAGGTGGCGATTCGTAGCGACCCGGACCTGCCGGCCCTGACCCCGGTGGACCCGCAGACCGGCAGCGTCGGAATCAGTCTCACCTTGCGACGGCTCGTCGAAGTCGACACCGATGAATACGAAGCCGTTGTGACCTACGCCCGCAGCGGCCTGGACGGCGGCGACATCGTGTTCCAGTGGGTGCGCCGCCAAGATACCTGGGAAGTCGCCGACGTTGTTTACCCCTCGCAGTCCTGACCCGATTCTTTTTCATTCCGGACACCTGGTCGGGCCTAAAACTCTCCACGGAGGTCAACTGACCGACGGGCGCGAGGCGCGATTGTCCAACCCGTTGAGATCAATGCCTGGAGGCTTGTCCCGGTGAATTCCTCACACGATCGGGGCGCGGCAAATGTACGCCCCCGAATCCTGACCGTCTCGGCTGGACTGCTCATCCTGGCGGTGGCCTGCAACAATACGGTTCGCGTCGACGTCGATGCCCCCATCAACGCCGGTGGCCTGCCCACCCCGTGTAGCGCCGACGGCATCGAATGTGACTCCGGCGACTTCTGCCTGTTCGTCGAGGGCACGTGCGACCAGCCGGACCGAACGGGCATCTGCACGACGCCGCCCCAAGTCTGCACCGAAATCTTTCAACCGGTCTGCGGCTGCGACTCCCAAACCTACCCAAACGAGTGCGATGCCCGGGCAGCCGGCGTCTCCATCGATCATCAGGGCGAGTGCGCCTGATCCAACCACCGGTTGGAAACCGGTGCCACTAAAAACGTGCCCCCTTGCCCCTGCAACGCCTGGCGTCCACAATAGGGCCATGCCCCTAAGCTCGCTTCGCGTCCGTGATGTGCCCAACCGCTGGGATTCCCTGTCGCTGGCCTTGCACGCCGTGCTGGCCTGGGCGGGCCTGGATCGTCACTATCGCGCCTACAGCGCCGCCTTAGGCCATTCATTCATGACCACAGCCACCACCGGGCCCAAAGACTGCCCAGCCTGGTGGTCCACCCATGGCCGAGACGCCCTGCTGATCGAAGCCGCCAACCTGTTCGGCATGCGCCTGCGCCCGGTTCACCCGCCCGACGCCGCAGTCGGCCTCGGCGAATCCCGCGAGTTTGCCCAACACTTCGAAGCCAGCTACCTGCCCATCGTCCTGCGGGCCCTGGAACATCGCCAACCGGTCCTGGCCTGGCAGGGTTGGCCTGAACCGCGACACAGGCTATGGGGCGTGATTACCCAAACCGCCCACGAGGGCGTAAGCTTGGCCGGGACCACGATGTGGTCTAAGAGCCATATCGTGACACTGCAATCGCCGCCGGTGCAGCTCTATGTCGTCGAAGAAGTCCAACCCCGCCGCCTGGACCACCCCACGTTGATGCGGGCCTGCGTGACCGCGGGCGTCAAAGCGCTGACCGGCGACCTGAAGGTCTCCAAAGATGTGGTGATGGGCGACAAAGCCTATGCGTTGTGGATCGACCGCCTTGACGGTGAGGATCGCTGCACCGGCTGTGGCCGGCGCCTGGCGGATTGCCACCGGCAAATGGCCCGCTACGTCACCTACGCCCGCCAATCCGCCGTCCGCTTCTTCGAGCATTACCGCGACGGTCTGGAGGCGGAACTGGGCGCCCTGTTGACCGATGCTGCCAACCATTGTCACAAGGTCATCGAAGCCCTGACCGCCGCCTGCGATGCCGCCCGCGTCGAATCGATGTTCGCAACCGGCGACGGCAAACGCCAACTGATGCAGGATATCGAATCCGCCCGCTCCGCCGACTCCGACCTGGCCCGGCTCATGACGCAAATCAAACAAGCCCTGGAGCCCACCTCGGCATGACCGGCCTGCTGCTCCAACCGGCCGCCGGCCCCCTCAACGCTGTGGTCAACGTGCCCGGCTCCAAAAGCCTGACCAACCGGGCCTTGATCTGTGCCGCCCTGGCCGACGGTGACACGCACCTGACGCGGGCCCTGCTGGCCGACGACACCCGCCACATGATCGACGCCCTGCGGGCCCTGGGCATCCGCGTCGATGTGGATGAAAACACGTCGTCACTGACCGTAAGCGGCTGCCGCGGACACCTGCCCGCCGGCCAGGCGACCCTTTACTGCGGCAACTCCGGCACCACCATGCGGTTCTGCACGGCCCTGGTCTGCCTGGGCATGGGGGATTACCGCCTGGAAGGCGTCGCCCGAATGTACCAACGGCCCATCGGGGCCTTGGTCGATGCCCTTCGCCGATTGGGCGGACGCTTCGAGTATCCAGGTGCCGACGGATACCCCCCACTGACGGCCCACGCGGACGGGCTGAACGGCGGAGAAACGTTTTTCGACGCCCCACCGTCCAGTCAAGTCATCAGCGCCCTGTTGATGGCCGCGCCTTATGCGCGCTCCGACGTGTTCATCGACGTGGCCGGCCCCTTGGTCAGCGCACCCTATGTGGACATGACGCTACGAGTCATGCAAGACTTCGGCGTCGAAGTGGTCGCCAACACGATTGACACCGGGGCACGCTACATCGTCGCCGCCCCACAACGCTATCGCGGCCGCACCTATACTGTGGAGCCGGACGCGTCCAACGCCTCATACTTCCTGGCGGCCCCAGCCGTCGTGGGCGGCACCGTGACCGTCAGCGATCTGGGTACCGACAGCGCCCAAGGCGACATCCGGTTCGCCGACCTTCTGGAGCAAATGGGCTGTCGCGTGGAGTGGGGCAAGACCTCCCTGACGGTTCACGGCCCCGACCGCAAACTGACCGGCATCGACGTCGACTTGAACGCCATGCCCGACATGGCCCAAACGCTGGCGGTCCTGGCCCTATTCGCCGACGGGCCGACGCGCATCCGTAACGTGGCCAATCTGCGAATCAAGGAGACCGACCGGTTGACCGCCCTGGCCACCGAGTTGGGCCGCCTCGGCGCCCGGGTCGATCTGCACGACGACGGCCTGACCGTCCACCCACCGGCCAACATCCAACCCGCCACCATCGAGACCTACGACGATCACCGCATGGCCATGAGCTTCGCCCTGGCGGGCCTGGCCGTCGACGGCATCGTCATTGGCGACCCGGGGTGCGTGGCCAAGACCTTCCCCGACTTCTTCGACCGCTGGCATGCCCTGGCAACCGGCCGACCCACTATCGAATGATCCACCGGAGGCCCGTTCCGCGTTCCGACTGGAGCCCACCGCCCGGCTTTTCCGATAATCCAAATGTGGGCTCCGCGAGTGCCCCAGGCCCTTAGCGAGCCGCGAACTTTAGGTCTCGCGGACCCCCAAGCTCGCG
>JBHHVM010000257.1:0-5335 GCA_046754265.1 Phycisphaerae bacterium | reverse complement strand
TCCTTCGGGCGACAGCTTGGCCCGTACCAACCGGGGCCTGAGCAGGATCCCGTCGTTGCAAATGGCGCTAAACGCGGTGATCAACTGCAACGGCGTGGCCGCGATCTCCTGGCCCATGGGCACCGAACTGGTCGTATAGGCAGTCCACCGCTCCAGTGGCTGCACGCTGCCGGTCCCTTCACCCAAAATGTCGATGCCGGTCCGCCGCCCGAACCCGAACCTCCGCAGGGCCCGGTACATAGCCTCGTTGCCCAAACGCTCGCCCAGTTGGGCCATGCCGATATTGCTGCTCTTGGCCACGATGTTCTCAAAAGTCAGATACCCATAGGGATGATCGTCGTGCAGCAATCGTCGCCCGATGACGTACAGCCCGTTGTGTGTGTTGAACATTTCTCCGGGCCTGACCACGCCCTCAGCCAGCGCCGCCGACGCCACAAACGGCTTGAAGATGCTGCCCGGCTCAGCCATGTCGGTGACCACCCGATTGCGGCGCACCTCGGCTGGCGCCGTCGAATAGTGGTTCGGCTCAAACCCCGGGTAGTTGGCCATGGCCAGCACGTCACCGCTGCGCGGGTCCATCACCACGGCCACGCCCCGCAGGGCTTCAAAGCGTTCCACGCGCTCGGCCAAGCTCCGTTCGACGAACGATTGAATGGCGCTGTCGATGGTCAGCAGAATATGCCCGCCGTCGCGGGCCGGTGTATCGTGCCGCCTCGAATCAAAGGCCGACGTCAGCGCCTGGCGGCGCGTGTCCCGCAGCACCCAGGCTTGACCGTCCTTGCCCGACAGCCATCGATCGTGCAACAATTCAATTCCGTCCAGTCCGCCACCCTCAACCCCCACGAACCCCAACACCTGACCGGCCAGCGAACCCAGCGGGTAGTGCCGCACCGGTTCACTCAGCAATCCCACCCCCGACAACCGGGCCTGACGGATCGCATCAGCCTCAGCCGCTGGAACCCGACGCTTGATCCAACAGAATCGTTTCGATGCCCGCCCGCGCAAAGCCTGCTCAATCTCGCCTGCCTCCAGGCCCAGGATGGTCCCTAGACGCGCCGACGTCGACTCGACATTCGTCACCAGCGCCGGATCGGCAAACACCCCCCAAAGCTCTCGACTGCCACCCAGCACCCGGCCCCGGGAATCAAAGATCGTCCCCCGACGAGCCGGTAGCACCCTTCGACTGACATACTGCCCCTGCTTGAGCGTGGTCAGTTTCGGTGACAGGGTCGTGTTGATATGAACCAGGCGGGCGCCCAACGCGACCAAGGCGACACCCAACAGCGCGCCGACCCCGACGATGGCCACCGTCTGGCGTCGCCGCAGGTTCCTAGACACGTCGTTCATGATTCAGAACCGTTCGTAGGCGTGGCTCAGGTGCTGCCCGATGCCCCGCGAGGGGCCGACACCATCTGACATTGGCCGGTCGCTACCGTTTCACCAGCGGGTGACCGTCGACGTCCGTCAGGTCCACAGGCCAAGGAGCCCTGACCTCCAGTCGCCAGCGCTCCGCCCGGTCCAGGACTCGATCCGGGGCACGCAGACGGGCCAGTTCCAATTGCAAGGCCCACGATTGGCGGCGAAGCTCCGTACGTTCTTCCCGAAGCGCTTGAATCCGGGCCGACGATTTCATCTGCTCAGCCCGAAAATGAATCTTCACCAGGGCCAAGCCCACCAGAAGCAGCAGTAACGCTACGCCTCGACCGACCGTCACGATTGCGACCTCGTACCGCTTGTATCCCCTGCAATCGGAATCCGAATGCGCACCCCAAAGCGAATCTTCGACGGATCCGGAAAGATGTCCCGGTTCAACTCAGCGATTTCCTTCCATCGGCGTGCGCTGCCCAATTCCCTTTTGGCGATGGTGGCATACCGATCGCCCTTGCGAACTTGATACCAGCGGTAGGTCGACTGTTCCCTGACCGGCACCGCCTTCTTGGGGGCAGCCTTTTGGACCACCGTCGCCTCAAGCAGCTTGATGCCCTCGATGGCCGGCAGGGCGATCGTCGCCCCCGACCGAAGGTCGTTGGGGCTGGTCATCATCGAACGGTTGGCGTCAAAAATCGCATCGATGACCCTCTTGGAACCGCTACCATACCGCTTGGCCGCGATGCGACTCAGCGTGTCACCTTTCTGAACGACATAGTGACCCAGCACCCGGGCTTTGACCTCCGCTGACTTTTGGGCCACCACTGCCGGAGTGGAAGGCTGGTCGGTCATCGGCTTGGGCCTATTGGAGGCTACCTGCACCGACTGCTGGGCTGCCAGATTACGGAACGGGCCCGACGATTCAGGGGTGGCCGCCGCTGGGCTCGTCCTCGGCTTGCTTCTGGGCGTGGCCGTCAACTGCCGGTCCGCCGGGCTGGCGCCGAGGGCTGCTCCGACCGGTGCCGCTGATTCCTGGGCTACCGGGGGGCGCAGCGCCACGCTCCTGGCCGGTGTTACCGGTTGCCTCGGCCGACGGCCTCGCCGGGCCGGGCGATCCTCAGAACGTAACCGGCGGTTCAATCCCTCCGCGTATCTGCGAGCAGTCGCCTCCACCGCAACCGCGTCGCCAGCCCGTGGGTTGACCTGGGCTTGGGTCAACAAGCGATGCGGCATCTGCGGGGCCACCCGGTCCCGACGACCTCGATTCTCCAGGATGATGGCAAAACAGATGATAAACCCCAGCCCGACCAACATGCCCAACTTGGTTTCCCGTGCCATCGGCGATCTCCTTCTCGGCCAGCCCGTCCCTCAGCCTTCCTCCTGTCGATCCGGCGCAAACCCACGGTCCGTTCGACGGGCCACGCGAAGTTTGGCGCTGCGGCTGCGCGGGTTGGCGTGCCTTTCCTCTAAATCGGCCACCACGGGTTTTTTGGTCAAGATTTCGTAAACACCGGCCCGCTTGCCCTCTCGAAAGGCTCGCTTGACGCGCCCATCCTCCAAACTGTGGAAGCTGATCACGCCGATCCGACCGCCGGTCCCCAGACAACTTGGAGCGCACGCCAGTAGTCCATCCAGGGCGTCCAGTTCCCCGTTGACCGCGATGCGCAACGCTTGAAACGTTCGCGTCGCCGGATGAATCCGGCTGGCCCGCGATGCCGGGTTCACTCTTAACGCCGAACACACCGCCTCAGATAACCGGGCCGTCCGCGTGATCCGACCCTCTCGCCGAACCGCGCAGATTCTGCGGGCGATGCGGCGACTGTGGCGCTCTTGCCCGTATTGGTAGATCAGGTCCGCCAGATCGGATTCGCTGAGTCGATTCACCAGATCGGCCGCGCTCGCGGCCAGCCGATCGTCCATCCGCATATCCAATGGGCCGTCCACAGAGAACGAAAACCCCCGATCCGCCCGGCCCAGTTGACTCGAACTCACCCCCAGGTCCGCCAGGATGACGTCCACAGTCCCCAGACCCGCCTCTTCCACCGCTTCGGGCAGTTTGGCAAAGTTATACCGCCTCAACACCACCGAGCCCGGGGCGTCGGTCAGATGGGCGGCGGCTTGGGCCAGGTTGTCCGCGTCGACATCCAGGCCAAGCAGCACTCCGTCCGGGCCGGCCGCGGTCGCCAGCAGCCGGGCGTGGCCGCCCAGGCCGACCGTCGCATCCACCACCACGTCACCCGGCTCGACTCCCAGCAAGTCAACGACCGCCCGGGTCAATACCGGCGTGTGTGTGCCAGCCTGCGACACGTCAATATCCACCCGCAAACAGGCGGAACCAATCCACAAAGTGGGGCGGCGTCATGCCCTCCTTGGCGACGCTGCGCCCCGGTTGCGATCGGGAACGGGTGCCGCTCGCATCCCTGCGATGTGTTCCGACACACCCACCTGTCCGTACTGGTCGCCCAGTCGGTGCAGCCGCTGGAGCCGCTTGCCCAACTCCGCCAGCGCCGGTGCCAACCAGGCGTCCCTGCCTGCCGATACCGGTCCGCCAGCCATTGCCTGCTGCATGCGTCTGACCAGGGTGATGTGTCCCGAACTCATACAGTGCGCCCTCGTTCCTGCTCGACCGCCGTTGCATCGGCCCGGCGATTCCCTTCGCGTTGCGACCGACTTGAGACCATCCACCAAGCACGGACCTTGGATCGCCCGCGCCCTTTCTACACGTTTGTTTTCGTCCTGCGTGAGCGTCGTTCGACTTCGCGCCGAAACGAACGACCGCTCCACTTGGCCCGGCGGCAAAACTTCAGCCCGATCGATTCCACTCGCTGCGGACTTGTGTTCAAGCCAACCGCGCCTTACGCCTTCGCATCGGGCGGACTCGCGATCGGTCCCCGCAAGAACCGCTGCCAATCCGGCCAATCGTGTTCCCAATCGATGCCCAACAGCTTCTCGAAATCCTGTTTACGCCAAAGATCCACACGAGTCTTCGCCCCAGCCAACACCACCTCGCCGTCGAGGTGGGCCATCGATGTCAAGTATTCCGGCAAGACCATTCGGCCCTGCTTGTCCATTTCCACGTGGGCAGTTGTGGAATAGAAGCGCTGCTCAAAATCGAGCGAGTCCTGCCCCGGAATCGACTCGGTCCGCATACGCTCACACATAGTCTCGAATTGACCGGCCGTGACCAATGAAAGCGTGTGCCGCCGCTGGCCGAGCGTGATGTACCAACCGCCCTGATCACCCGCCTCAACCGCCTGCCGAAACTGCGACGGGATTTGCAGGCGGTTTTTGGCGTCCAGAGTTCGCACATAATGTCCGATAAATGTCATCGAGGGCTGATTTGACCCGCTTGGATAACTTGGTCTTCCATGCCGTGGGAATCTATGGGAGAAAATACCACAGATCACCACTATGTGCAACCCGAAAATCGACAAAAGGTTAGCCAATCTTCAGCGGCTTCGATTCGGCTAGAGAATCCCCAATGCGCAGTTATTGCGCTCCGTCAATCGCTCCTCATTTACCCTGGGGTGTTGACCTCAATATGTGGGGGCTAAGGCGTCAGGTAGGCCTAACCAAACGTGCGTAGGGTTCCAACTTCGTCACTGACTGTCCAAGACCGTTCGGTACATCTCCAAGTATGACTCGAAGCTTTTTGTCAGTAGAAGGTTGCGCTCCGCATACTGCCTGGCTGCGGCTCCCAAACGGTCCCCGAACGTCGGCGCCGACAGGAGTCTTTGAACGGCCGCAGCCAGGGCTTTGGCATCATCGATCGGCACAACCAGCCCGGTGACGCCCGGCTGAATCAGGTCGCGGCAACCCGGGGCGCCGGTGGTCACGATCGGCAGGCCGGCGGCCATCGCCTCCATCAGGGCGTTGGGCAATCCCTCGGTCCGGGATGGAAAAACAAACACATCGGCCGACCGCAGAATTGAGGGCACGTCATTCCGGACTCGTAGCAGGTGAATCC
>JBHHVM010000256.1:0-5372 GCA_046754265.1 Phycisphaerae bacterium | reverse complement strand
GAATCGCGAGGTCTGTTCGCAATCGAAACGTATCCACTCGTCGGTTTTTCAGGTCCGCGTCGGGGCCGGCGGTTTCCATCGACGGGCGCGGCTTCAATGTCCTGTTGATCTCGGTGGACACGACCCGGGCCGATCATCTGGGCTGTTACGGCCATCCCATCGTCAAGACGCCCAACATCGATCGGTTCGCGGCTGAAGGCACGCGCTTCGCCCAGTGCATTTCGGCGGCCCCGCTGACGCTGCCGTCGCACTCCACGATGCTGACCGGTTCGGACCCGTATGTTCACGGCGCCCGGGACAACGGCATCTACGTCCTGCACGAGAAAAACACGACGCTGCCGGAGATCTTCAAGCAGGCTGGCTATGCCACGCACGGCGAAGTGGCGGCTGAGGTGCTCAATCGCATCTACCAGCTTGACCAGGGCTTTGACACGTTCGACGACCCCGGGTCGGTGCGGCTCAGTTTTCTGGAGAACTGGCGGGAACAGGCCGACCGGACCCGGCTGGGTCTGGGGTCCGAACCCCCGCCGACCCGGGCCGACAAACCCGAGGTCTACCTGGAACGAAGCGCCGAGGAGGTTGCCGAGGCGGCCCTGAAGCGGCTCAAGGAAAAGGCGCAGAAGTCTGAAAAGTTTTTCATGTTCCTGCACTTTTTCGACCCGCATTGGCCTCATCATCCTCCGGAGCGTTTCACGAAGCAGTACACCGACGGTTATTACGCCGAGATCGCCTATTTCGATGAGCAGTTCGGCCGGGTGATTCAGTCGCTGCGGGACCTTGATCTTGCGTCCAGCACGCTGGTCATCCTGACGTCCGACCATGGAGAGAGTCGGGGTCAGCACGGCGAGCAGACTCACGCCAATTTCGTGTACGACGCCACGTTGCACGTGCCGTTGATTCTGTGGTGTCCCGGGCAGGTGCCCGCGGGGCAGGTGGTCGAATCCCAGGTTCGGCTTCTGGACATCGCGCCCACGATCGTCGAATTCGCGGGGCTTGAGCGCACTCCGCAGATGCAGGGGACGAGTCTGCTGCCGCTGTTGGAGGATCCTTCGGGCGACCTTCACCTGATGTGTTATTCCGAGTCGGAGGTGGTGCATAACATCTTCGGGTTTTCCGTGCTGCGGTCGTTTCGGGGCGAGGGCTGGAAGTATATTCACGCCCCAGTCCCGGAACTTTATAACTTGGCCGAGGATCCGCTGGAGGTGTTCAGCTTGGCGCCCGAGCAGCCCGAACGGGTCGCCCGCATGCGCCAACAGCTTCGAGATAGGATTGCTCAGGCCCCGCCGCCGCCGGGCGGGCGGGCGGCACGCAACGTCATGGATGAGGAGGCGGTGCGCAAGCTCCAGGCTTTGGGCTATTTGTCGGGATTGGCCGACCCTTCGCGGGACGATCTGGCGGGCACGGAACTGGACCACTTTGAACCCACCGGGGACAACCCCATCGATCACGTGGCGGCCATCACCTACTGCAACCAGGCTTCGGGGTCGATCCGGATCGGCAAATGTGAGGAGGCCGAAAAGCGCCTGGAGCAAGTCATCGCTCTTTTGCCCGCCTGCTATTACGGGTACAGCCTGATGGGCGAAGCCATGGCGGGGCTGGAGCGCTACGACGAGGCTGTGAAGTATTTTAAGCGCTCGGTGGAATTGAACCCGGACTATGCTCGGGACCACCGCTTTTTGGGTGGGTTGCACGCGCGGGCCAACCAGTGGGAAGAGGCTGAGGCGTCGTACCGGACGGCCGTGAAACTGGAGCCGGCCAATCTGTACACGTATGTTCGCCTGGCCAAGCTGCTGGCCTTTCAGCGGCGCTACGATGAGGCTTTGGCTGAGTACGACAAGGTCATCGAGCTGGCGCCCGAGGTTTCAGACTTCCGCCTTTTTCAGGGGGTGTCCTTTCGGCTGGCTGGCAAGCTAGACGAATCGCTGTCGGCGATTCGAAAGGCCCTGGAACTGGAGCCGTCGAACGTTCAGGCCCATGTACAACTTAGCGCGACGCTGCGGCGCATGGGTCGCGTGGACGAGGCCATCCAGGATCTGACCCGGGTGGTGTCGGAGATGCCCGACGCCGCCAGTCTGTATTACGCCCTGGCGGAGTGTTACACCGAAAAGAATGAGTTGAAGGCGGCCCAGGTTCAGTGCGAAAAGGTGACGGAGCTGGTTCCGGAAAACCCCGTTGCCTGGCAGAACCTGGGTGTCAACCTGGTCATGCAGGATCGGCACAAGGAAGGGATCGTTTTTCTACGGAAGGCGGTCGAGCTTAACGCCGATTACGGCTTGGCTTTGGATTACCTTGCGGCGGCGCTGGAGCAGACCGGGCAGGTGGCTGAGGCCGTTCGGGTCAACGACCGCCTGCTGGCCTCGATGCCGTTGTTTGCCACGGCCTATCCACGCGGGGCCCGGCTGGCTTCGTCCCAAGGTGATTGGCCCGGGGCCCTGGCGCTACTCCGCCGCGGGTGCGAGACGTTGCCGAAGAACCCCATGATCGCCAACGAACTGGCCTGGCGACTGGCAACCTGCGCCCAGGCGTCGCTGCGCAATGGATCCGAGGCGGTTGAGGTGGCCGAGCAGGCCAATGACCTGACCCGGTCCGGCAGCGTCGACGTTCTGGACACGCTGGCGGCTGCCTGTGCCGAAGCGGGGCGATTCGAGGACGCAGCCGTTCATGCCCAGCGGGCGATCGAGCTGGCCCGTGAGGCGGGCTCGACCGAAAAGGCGGAGCGCATCGCCAAGCGCTTGGCCTTGTACCGGCAGCGGAAACCGTATCACGAATCGGAGTAGGCCGGGCCGGTGTCCTTGGATGGGTGTCCGGCCCCGCTATGGCGGCGGGTCTTTTCGGCTGCACTTCTGCACGACGGATTCTAGTTTTCGCATCAATTCGGCGCCCCCCAGCTTCTCGGCCATGGGCAACGCCTGCCGGGCAACATCCAGGGCCTGGGGACAATGGCCCAGGGCGGCATGAGCGGCAGCGAGCGTGGAGAGTGTCGCGGGGTCACGTCCACCGTCGCGGGCGCAGAGCCCCTGGGCCAGGGTCAGAGCTTGCTGAGGATTGCCAACCGGCGGCGGGGCGCTTAACAGAAGCGATGCCAGTTTATGACACAAGTAATCGTTGGCGGGCAAGGCACTCAACCCCGACCGAAGCACGGAGGCTGCCCGGGCGTAATCGTTGTGTTTGATCAGGATGCGGGCCCATTGATCGTAGAGCGCGGGATTGGCGGCGTTGACGGCCAGGGATCGCCGGAAGAAGGCAAGGGCTTGGGCGTCATCGCCCTGTAGCGAGGACAGCCATCCCAAGGCTGCCAGCGTGTCGGCCCGGTTCGGCTCGAGGGCTGCGACGCGCTCCAGGTGGAACTTGGCCTCGGCCGTTCGCCCAAGTTGCAGCAACACCTGGGCCAACTGCTGCCGCGTGTTGACATCCTCGGGGAGGAGCTCGACGGCCCGGGTCAGATGGACCACGGCCTGGTCGAACCGACCCGTGCGGGCCAGAAGCGTGCCAAGCTGGCTGTGACCGACACTGAACCTGGGATTCAGATCCACCGACCGACGAAGGTGTGCCAAAGCTTCGGACGGGCGACCCTGAAGGCCCAGCAGATTGCCCAGGTGGGCGTGGATCTCGAAGCTGTCGGGCAGGACCGCTAGGGCTCGGCGCAGTTGGGCGACGGCTTGATCGGCCCGCCCTCGCGCGACAAGCAAATGGGCCAGGTCGCTCCAGGCAGCGGGCCAGTTAGGCGCCAGTTCCACGGCTTTGTGGAGCAGCGGCTCAGCCTCGGCAAGCTTGCCCTGGCTGTGGAAGGCCACGCCGGCCGACCGATAGCCCTGGGCCAACTGAAACGTGGGATTCACCGGTACGGGGGTCACCAACATGGCAGCCAGGGCAAGGATCATCAGCGTCAGGCCCAGTTGCCGCCATTGGCGCGTGCGAAGCACGGCGATGCATCGGCAGGCCGCGTATGCCCCCAGTAGAAGGAGTACGGGAACCACGGGCATGCGATAACGGGCCGTGACGAAAAAGAGGACCACACTGGTCATGTAGATCAGCACGAAACCCCAAAGCGGAAAAAGTCTCTTGGCGTGCCCCAGGCTTAGCACCAGCCCCAAAAGGCCCAAAGGTCCGACGAGCCCGAATCGCAGCGGCAGGTAGGTCAGCAGGGGCGTGTAGTGCTGGGCTGAGAACTGGATGATCTTGTTGTTGGAAACCTCCCAGCGGGTCCAGAACATCTGAAGCTTCTTGAGCATGAGGGCGGCTGCGTCGCCGGGATGGTCACCCATGAATTGGAAGGCCTGCCCAGAATAGTATTGGGAGACTTCCGAAGGTTTAAGGTCGCGGCCCATGGCTTTTTCAGCCCGGGCGATGCTCTGGTGGTATCCGGGCCACCATTCCGGGGAGGTGCCTGGGACGACGGCTTGCATCCCGTCGGAGTCGGGGTTGTTTCCGATGAAGAAGTTGACCCCGGCTTGAGAGGAAATCAGAACAAGATCGTCTCCAACCACCAGGTTGCGGACCGTGACGGGCAGGATGGGGATGCAAATGCCCGCGACGAAACAAGCCCCATAGCCGACGACGCGCCGCCATTGGGATCGATGCAAAACGACAATCCAGATCAAGACGGCTGGTGCGAACAACAGGATGTTGGGCCTGGCAATAGCCGAGGCCCCTAGCACGATTCCGATGATCAGCCAGGACAGGGGCCTGGGTCGATCCGCCGTCCTAAGCATGAGCCAGAGCATCAGCAGATCGAGAAAGACCAACAAGGAGACGATGAGCAGTTCGCCGTCGAAATAGATCAGCATCCAATAGGTGGCAGCCCCCAGCCCAGCCAAGATGGCCACCGCCCGGCCAAAGGTGAGTCGGCCGACGAGAAAGACCAGGCCACAACTCAGCGAACCGACCACCGCCTGGACGATGCGCGGCCCCAATCCGTCGGGCCCGATGATCTTGTAGACGGTTCCCAGGAACCAGGGGTACAACGGGGCCCGAAAGTACGGCCCATCGTTGAACCGCTCGCCGGCGGCAAAGGCCCGGGCCCACTGGTCGTGGTAGAAGGCGTCCATGATTTCGCGGGCGAAGGTGGGGTGGTGGCGCAATTGCAGCAGGTAAACGAGGCGCAGGACCAGGGCCAGCAGCACGATGCCGCCCAGCCACAGTCTGTCTCGCGTCTTGTCCGCGACTTGGCTACTGGGGGACGGGTTGGCAGAGGAAAGCTCGGACATGCAAGGGCATTGTAATGAGTGTTAGGGAATGCACCAAGGCTTAAGAGCGGCTCGGCGGGCGATTGCGAGCGGTGGGATGCGTTATTATGATGTCCCTTTCCTAACGGCGTCTGGAGGTTGGGGATGCGATCCACGAACTGCTGCGAAGCGCAGCCCGGTCGGACG
>JBHHVM010000255.1:0-5378 GCA_046754265.1 Phycisphaerae bacterium | reverse complement strand
CCTCGGCATGCGTCGTCTCTCGATCATCGATCTGACCGGGGGCGGCCAGCCGATTGGCGAGGGACTCGGGGAAGACACGCCGAGCGGCGGTGAAGGGCCCCCGGGAACCGGGTAGCCCGCATCATCCATGCCTGAACAAGCGCCTGCGGCATCGCATATCCCCGGCAGGGATATGCGATGCCGCAGGTGTTGTGCGAGGGCCGTTGACCGCATGCATCCCACTCAGGGTGGGCTCGGCGCGCCGGGGCACCCAAGTTCGGGAATGGCCACTTTTTCTAGGCTGCCCTCAGGGCTGAGCCGGCGGCGGGGGCTGGTTTGAAAAACTCACTGATCGGGCTATGCTAGGCACCTATGTCCAAGCGGCGAAAAGTTACCATTGTCCACCTGTTGGCCCGCAAACGGGAGCGGCAAAAGATCCCCGTCTTGACCTGCTACGATTACTCCACCGCCCGCGTGTTGGAGGAGGCGGGCATCGATGTACTCTTGGTGGGCGACACCTATGCGGAAGTGTGTTTGGGCTACGATTCGACGGTCTCGGTGACCGTGGATGAGATGCTGGTGGTGACCCGGGCGGTGCGCCGCGGGGCGCCCGGCGCGTTCCTGATCGGGGACATGCCCTTTTTGAGCTACCAGGTCAGCGATGAGGAAGCCGTCCGGAATGCGGGGCGTTTCCTGGCTGAGGCAGGCTGCGACTGTGTGAAAGTGGAGGTAGATCGGCGCTTGGCCGGGACGGTGGAGGCGATGGCCCGGGCCTCGGTGCCGGTGATGGCCCATCTAGGGCTTCGACCCCAGTCGATCCACCAGTTGGGGGCGTATCGTTGCCAGGGAAAGACGGCCGAGCAGGCCGCCCGGATCATCGAAGATGCTCGAATCATGGAAGAAGCCGGGGCGTCGGCCCTGCTTTTGGAGGCCGTGACGAACGAAGTGGCCCAAACAATCACGGAAAAAACCGCGCTGCCGGTGATCGGGTGTGTGTCAGGCCCCCATTGTGACGGGCAGGTGTTGGTCTTCCACGATGTGATGGGATACGCATCGGAGCATCGTCCCTCAGCCGTCAAGACCTACGCGAACCTGCACGAGACCATTAAGGAAGCAGCATCGCGGTATGCTGACGAAATCGTGCAAGAAAAATACCCGACCCCCAGTCAGGGTGTCTGCCTGCCGGAAACGGAACTGAAAAAGCTACAGACCCTCCTGGGTGAGGACGCCTGAGGCGCCGGCGTGGCGCCAGGGGCAACGGCGCAGACGTACTTCTTGACACGGCATTACGGGGTCGATACGCTAGGGTTAATGCCACAGGCCGGAAGGGAGCGCCATGCTCGTGCAGTTGGATCTGGCCCGCATCATCATCACCGAGACCGGTGATTCGCAGGTCATCATCCTGAGGGAGCGCGGCGGCGAGCGACACTTCCCCATCCTCATCGGAATCAACGAAGCTCTAGCCATCGAACGCCGCCTCAAGGGTATTGCTTCGCCCCGACCCTTGACACATGACTTGATGGCGAACATCATCGAACAACTCGATGCCGAATTGGAAAAGATCATTATCAGCGACTTGCAGGAACATACTTTCTATGCAAAGCTGATTATGCGCCGCAATGGAGATCTGTTGGAAATCGATTCACGACCCTCCGATGCGATCGCCTTGGGGGTGCAAAAGCTGACGCCCATTTTCGTGGATGAAGAGGTACTTCGCAAGGTGTCCTGAGCTTTCGTGTCGGACCGCGGTGACAACGGCGCGTCATTTTATTAGTGAGTGGAATCAAGCTGAGAGTTCCGAACCGCAATGAGCATCGAATCAACCACCGCCCTACCCATGACCGATCAGCTCGACGGCTTCGTTGGGCGGCTGGGGCATGTCATGGGCGATCAATGGGCTCCGGCTTCACGGAAGTGCATCGCCCGGGCGCCGGGGCGCCTGGACCTGATGGGCGGCTTTGCCGAATACACCGGGTCGCTGGTGCTGTCAGCGCCTTTAGAGGCCGGCGTGCTGGCGGCGGCGTCGGTTCGGGACGACCAGCGAGTGTCGATCTGGCCCATTCAAGCGGAAGGCAACGGCGCCGAGCGCAACTCGGCTTGGCCGCTTGCGGTGTTTCATCAGAGCCCGGGGTTGTTGGCTGAGCCCCAGGCGGTGGCCCGGGAATTCGCCGACCAACCCGAGGGCGTCCGTCATGCCGCCGCCGCCCTTTACGGATTGCTGCACAGCGGATGTCTGCCCGATCTGGGCGGTGGCGTGAACTTGGCGATTTGCTCGGAGCTGCAGGGCACGCGAGGTGCGGGCGCAGTGGCTGCAGCCACGGTGGCTGGGGCGCTGGCCACGGTGAGCCTGTGGGCCAAGGCAGGCGACCCGCTACGAATCGCTCAGGCCACCACGACGGGGCAGAACCTGCTGTGGGGCCGAGCTTCCGACATAGCCGACGCGGTGTCGGTTTGCCTGGGTCAGGCCGGTCAACTGCTTCAACTGCGTTGCCGCACGCGCGAGGTGGTCGGTGCATTGTCGCCGCCCGAGGGCGTCAGCCTGACCGGAATCGAATCCGGGGCCTGCAGCGCCAAGGCCGACCCAAAATACCGTGAAGCACGCACCACGGCCTTTATGGGGCGCAACATCATTTCCCGGATACTGGCCGCGGAGCCCATCAGCGGTCAACCGTGGGATGGCTCATTGTCGCAGTTGACCTTGAACGATTACGTGGACCGACTTCGGGACCGGTTGCCGACCAAAATTCGGGGCTCGGACTTCATCGAGCGCTTCGGCCAAGCGGGCGATTCATTGACCCGGATTGACCCGGACAAAACGTACAAGGTCCGCTCCCGCACGGAGCACCATATCTATGAGAACGCCCGGTCGTGGCAGTTCGTCGAACGCCTGGCCCGGGCCAGCCGGACGCACAATCACCAGGCATTGATCGAAGCCGGCGAATTGATGTACGCCTCGCATTGGAGCTACGGCCAGCGCTGCGGCCTGGGGTCCATCCAAACCGACAAACTGGTGAATCTGATTCGGTCGAAAGGGACACAGCACGGCATTTTCGGAGCAAAGATTTCAGCACGCGGGGCCGGTGGAACAGTGGTGGTGTTGCACGCCGACACCCAGTCAACCCGCAATGCTTTGTCCGATGCCGTCGAAGAATACGCTCGCCAAACCGGGTGCCAACCCAAGACGCTCACGGGCACCAGCCCCGGGGCGGTTCACTGGGGCATCCGCAACGTGGCCTGAACCGGGCGCGCCCGTCGAATCGCATTCATCTGCCACCCCACCGGCCACTACGGCCCCAAGATCAGGTCCAAGAACAGTGCCAATCTTGCGGTGTACTCGGGCGTGTAGGTAAAACCGGCAAAGTTGTGACCGCCGGGCGTTTCGATGAACTGTTTGGGCTCAGCCGCGGCTTCAAACAGTCGATGACCCACCTCAATGGGGATCAATTGATCGTCCCGGCCATGTAGAAAGAGCTTGGGCATGGCAAGCTGCCCGACCTTGGCCAGTGAATCGTACCGATACCGGCAAAGCAGGTTGATCGGCAGAAAGGGATATTGCCGCCGGCCGATGTCGACCACGTTGGTGAAGGTCGATTCGACCACCAGAGCGGCGGGATTGCGCCGCCGGGCCAATTCGATCGCGACTGCCCCACCGAGCGATCGTCCGAAGATCACGATGGTTCCGGGGCTGACCCCGCGCTTTTCGATCAGATGGTTCCACGCAGCCTCGGCGTCGAGGTAGGTGCCCTGCTCGGCGGGTGACCCGCCGCTTCGACCGTACCCGCGGTAGTCGAAGATCAGAACGTTCAGGCCCAACCGGTGGAGGGCCCCCAGGGTCGTCAAGCGGTCCGCCATGTTGCCGGCGTTGCCATGACAGAAAATGACGTGGCCACGGGCCGACCGGCAGGGAATGTACCAAGCGGCAATGGCCACGCCGTCGGCGGCGGTGAGCGTCAGGTCTTCGTACTCCAATCCGATGTCGGCTGGTGAGGCCGTGTAGTCGGGCGAGGGGAGGTACAACAATCGGCCCTGAAAAACGTACATACCGGCGCAAATGAGCAGGTACATGGTCAACACAGATTGAACGGCCGGGCGCAAGAGGCGACGCCACATCGATCCGGGCCCGGGGGTGGGAACGGACGGTTGTCGCATCCGTCGCAGCCACGGGCGGATGGGTTTCATGGACGTCGTTTCTGACGGTGAATGCGCCGCACGTCAGGGGGTCGCCAATCGGTCGAGGTTTTCGCCGCTTTCAGCCCACACTTCAGCATGCAGCGAGCCGCCGTGACTGTCCATGGTGACGATGGCGGGGAATCGATCGGCCTGGAACTCCCACATGGCTTCGGGGATGCCGTACTCCTCCAGCAAATAAACGCCCAGCACCTTGGGCAGGGTTCGGGCATAGAACTGGGCCGCCCCGCCGATGGCGTTGAGGTACACGGCGCCGTATTCCCGCAAGGCTTGGCCGGTCTTGGGGCCCATGCCGCCCTTGCCCATCACCGCCCGGACTTTGTAATCCCGAATCACGTCAGCCTCGTAGGGTTCTTCTCGAATGGAGGTGGTTGGGCCGGCCGCGGCGACCTTCCACTGGCCTGCCTCGTCTTTGACCATCACCGGCCCGCAGTGATAGAGCACGGCACCGGCCAGGTCGGTCGGCGGCTTGTCGTGATTGACCAGATAGTGGTGCATCTGATCGCGCCCGGTGACCATTCGGCCCGAGATCAGCACCACGTCGCCCACCTTCAGTTTGCGGACTTGGTCTTCGGTTAGCGGCGTGTTCAGTTCAATTTCCTTGCCGGTGGTCGGAAAGCCGGCCTGCTTGGCCAGGCGCTGCGGTTCGACGGCGCGCTGTTCCCAGTCGGTGATGTCGCCGGTGGCTGGGTCGATCCAGACCGTCAGCCGCCGAAACGCCCAGCAGTCATAAGCCACCGACACGAAAAACGAGGCGGGCAAGCGGTTCAACGCTCCGATCTTGCAGCCCAGCAGCGACACGCGCCCGCCAAAGCCCATGGTGCCCACGGCAAGGCGGTTGGCCTGATCCAGGATTTGGGATTCCAGCCGGGCCAGGTCGGCGTTCGAATTGGTGTCATCGACGGGTCTAAACAACTGCTGCTTGGCGTGGGCGTAACCGGCTGTGCGATCGCCGCCAATGGCCACGCCGATAAAGCCGGCTGAACACCCTTGACCCTGAGCTTGCCAGACGGCGTGCAGTATGCACTTGCGGACGCCCTCCAGGTCGCGGTCGGCTCGACCCAGGTGATCCAGTTCGCACGGAACCGCGTATTGGTTATTCTTGTTTTCGCAGCCGCCCCCTTTGAGGATGAGGCGGACCCGGATGCGCGGGTCGGTCCACTGTTTGAAGTGAACGACCGGCGTGCCGGGGCCCAGATTGTTGCCGCTAT
>JBHHVM010000254.1:0-5382 GCA_046754265.1 Phycisphaerae bacterium | reverse complement strand
GGGCCAGGATCAACTCAGCCCGCTCGGCGGCGGTGGTGGTTGGAGCAGTGGGGCCGCCCGAAGTGGTGGACATGGGCGCTCGCGTCCCGCTTGACTAGGCGTGAACCATCTCGGCCACTTTGGAAATGACCATCTCAATGTGGAACGGCTTCTTGATAAACTCGTCCGCGCCCGCTTTCATCAACTCCTCGATCTCGTCGCGGTCCGCAACCCCGCTGATCATGATGATCTTCATGTGCTCAAACTTGGGGTTGGAGCGGATGGACTTGCAGACCACGTTGCCGTTGACGTCCGGCAACTTAAAATCCAGCAGCAACACGTCGGGTTGAAACGATTCGGTCACCATCCCCGCGTCGTAACCACTGCGGGCGGTCTTGATCTCGAAGCGCCCGTCACGCTCGAACAGCTCGCTGAACATCTCGACGATGGCTTCATCGTCGTCCACCACCAGCACACGCTTCTTACCGCTCTCCAAATGGTCCAGCGGAATGCTGTGGTCCTTCATAAACTTCAGCAGGCTTTGCCGCGGGATGCGCCGAAAGCGCGAGCCGGGCACGCGAAAACCCTGCAGATCGCCTTTGTCAAAACAGCGGATGACGGTCTGCTGGCTGACGTTGCAGATTTGCGAGACTTCACCGGTGGTGTAGACCGTCTTCAAACCGATCTTTCGCCGCCGGTCATTGTTACCGGTCGTCTTCATCACGCCCGCACCTCCGTGGCCAGAATACCCCAATCCTCCTAGATTCGCCATACGATAAAGTCGTCAGACTCACACGTCAAGTTGAAAACTGTGCGGCGTCCGGGAATCCCTGGCAATTGGGCGAATGCGGGCAGGTGGGGTTAAGCAGAAAGGCCTCGCAAGTGAACCAGCAGCACGGTCAAGTCCGCCTGGCTGATTCCGGGGATGCGAGCGGCCTGCCCCACGGTGCGAGGCCCAACCCGGCCAAGATGCTCTCGCGCCTCGAGCCGTAGACTGCTCATGGCTGAGTAATTCAGCCCGGCCGGCAGCCGTTTGTCCTCCAACTCGCGGAATCGTTGAATCTGCCGATCCTGACGTTCCAGGTAGCCCCCGTAGCGAAGCTGAATGTGGACCTGCTCGAGGGCTTGTCGATCGAACCGGTCGGACCGGGCCGTCGACAACGCCAGCTCCAGGTCGCTCGCCCGGGCCTCGGGACGGCGCAGCCATTGCTCCATGGGCACGCCTTGATGGTCCAGGTCCGGCAACGACGAGCGAATCCGTTCCATCTGACGCTGCTTGGCACAAAAACGATTCCAGCGACAGTGCTGAACCAGTCCCCAGGCTCGCCCCAGGGGGGTTAGCCGTTGGTCCGCGTTGTCGGCCCGCAGTTGCAGCCGGTATTCCGCCCGCGAGGTGAACATGCGATAGGGTTCCGACGGAGGCCTGGTGATCAAGTCGTCGATCATCACGCCCAGATAGGCCTGGTCCCGGCCCAGGATGATCGGCTCTTGCCCGCCGATTCGGCGCACGGCGTTGACCCCGGCCAACAACCCCTGGCCGGCCGCCTCTTCGTAGCCGCTGGTGCCATTGACTTGACCCGCCAGAAATAACCTCGCCACCGCCTTGGTCTCCAGCGAAGCCTGGATCTGCTCGGTGGACACGTAGTCGTACTCCACCGCATAGCCGGGTTGAAGGATATCGGCCCGCTCCAGGCCCTTAATGGACCGCACCAAGTCGTGCTGTACCTCGGCCGGTAGCGACGTGCTGATCCCGTTGCAGTAGACTCGCTCGTCGTCGTATCCTTCGGGCTCCAGAAACAGTTGGTGCCTAGTCTTGTCAGCAAACCGGACCACCTTGTCCTCGATGCTGGGGCAATAACGAGGCCCGGGAGACTGAATCTGCCCCGAATACATAGGGGCCTGGTGCAGGTTGTCTCGGATCAGGGCGTGCGTGGCCTGATTGGTGTAGGTGATCCAGCAGTCGATCTGCCGGCGATCGATCCGGTCGGCGAGAAAGGAAAATGGCCGGGGTGCCGCATCGCCCGGTTGGGGGGTCAGTTCGGCATAGTCGATCGAATCGCGATGAATGCGCGGGGGTGTGCCCGTCTTCAATCGGCCCAGACGCAGCCCCAGCGACTCCAAGCTTGCGCTTATGCCCGCCGCGGACGGTTCGTCAACCCGCCCGCCCGCAGTTTGCCGGGCCCCGCAGTGCATCAAGGCCCGCATGAAGGTGCCCGTTGTTATCACGACGGAGGCCGCTGTCAACTGCCTACCGTCCGCAAGCCGGACACCCGTGACACGACGAGGCACCTGCCGGTTGCCCGACTCGGCCGTGATCTGCTCGCCGACGCCTTCAACGATGGTCAGCCCAACCGTAGCTTCCAGGGCCTGCCGCACCCAGTCGGCATAGGCTTGGCGATCCGCCTGGGCCCGCGGCGCCTGAACGGCCGGCCCTTTGCTGGTGTTGAGCATGCGAAATTGAATGCCCGTCGCGTCGATGGCCTGGCCCATCAAGCCGCCCAGGGCATCGATTTCGCGCACCATCTGGCCTTTGCCGAGCCCGCCTATGGCTGGGTTGCAGCTCATCCGGCCAATGGCGCCGGCACTCATGGTGACCAGTGCAGTGTCAGCCCCCAAGCGGGCGGCTGCGTGGGCTGCTTCGGCGCCGGCGTGACCCCCGCCGATGATGATGATGTCAAACTTGCCGCTGCTCATGAAACTCTCAAATCACCGCTGGTCAATCAGCCCACGATCAAGGCAGTCGTTTCAGATTGTCGGAGCGCCGCCGGCGACCGGTTCGCCTGGCTTGCACCGCCCACCAAATACAGCCCCCAATGGCCAACACAGCCAGGATGGGGTTTCCCCGGACCATTTCGGGTTTGAAGATCAGGGCCACGAAGAAAACGAACCACAAGATCGCGACGATCGTGGGCCCTAACTGGCTGCGGCGCTCGCTCATCCGCCTTCACCTCGGCTCGATTCCGGGACATCGGTCCAGACGCCATTCTAGCGGCTGGCAGTCACCTTTTCCTATGGCTGTAGCCCCGTTGGACAGCCATCATGCCGAGGACTACGATGCAGCCAATCTACACCCCCGGTGGGTGCGCCCGCCGGCGAGCGGCTATCTGCTCTCAGAACGAACCCCAATCAAAGGGAAAGGCCCGGACCGTGATCGACAAGATCGACGCCTATATCGAAGAACACAAGGACCGCTTCATTGAATCGCTTCGGGATTTCCTGACCATTCCCTGTATCTCCACCGACAGCACCCGCGCCGAAGCCATGGCCCAGGGGGCCCAATGGGTCAAAGACCGCCTGACCGAAAGTGGTATTGAAGCCGAGATCGTCCCCACCGAAGGGCACCCAGCCGTGTTGGCTGACACCGGCCCGGTCGAGGGCGGTCCCACGGTGTTGGTCTACGGCCATTACGACGTGCAGCCCCAGGGCGACCTCTCCTTGTGGAATTCGCCCCCGTTCGAGCCTACCGTGCGGGAGGGCAAGCTCTTCGCCCGCGGGGCCGCCGACGATAAGGGGCAGGTCCTAACCCACGTCATCGCCGCGGCCGCCTGGCTCAAAGTGGCGGGCAAGCTGCCGGTCCGCGTCAAATACATCATCGAGGGCGAGGAAGAGATCGGTTCGCCCCACTTGGGGGGCCTCATCCAGCAGCATCGCGACCGGCTGGCCTGCGACTACGTGGTCATCTCCGATACCGCCAAGCTCAACGAGGATGTGCCGGCCATTACCTACGGCACCAAGGGCATGGTCTACAAGGAGATCATCCTGACCGGCCCGAGCAATGACCTGCACAGCGGTTCCTTCGGCGGCACGGTCTGCAACCCGGGCAACGCCCTGGCCTTCATTCTGGCTGGACTCAAAGACGGTGACCAGCGAGTCACGATTCCCGGATTTTACGAAGACGTGCAGACGATCGGGGCCGAGGAACTCAAATCGCTCGAATCCCTGCCCTTCGACGAGGCTTCCTACTTGGCTTCGCTGGGCGCACCCGCTCTGGCTGGCGAAGCGGGATACTCCACGTTGCAGCGCCGCTGGGTCCGCCCCACGCTGGACGTCAACGGGCTGTATGGCGGGTTCATGGGCGAAGGCTCCTCCACTATCATCCCCGCCAAGGTCGGGGCCAAGGTGTCCATGCGTATCGTCCCCGACCAGGACCCCGAAAAAATCTCGCAGGCCTTCGACCGGGCCGTCCGCGCGTTGTGCCCGAAGGGCGTCCGCTTGGAAATCCTCGATCACGCCGTGGCAGCAGCCTATGTCTGCCCCATCGACAACCCGGGCATCAAGGCGGGCATGGCTGCCGTCGAAGCGGGTTTCGGCAAGAAACCGGCCCTGATCCGCGAAGGCGGCACCCTGCCCATCCTGCCGATGTTTCGCCAGGTCTTGGGTGCTGAGTCGATCATGATGGGTTTCTGCGTGCCCAACTGCAACGCCCACGGCCCCAACGAGTTCCTGGCCATCAGCGACTTTGTCAGCGGCATCCGCACCTCAGCCCACTTCTTCCACGAGATGGCTCGCATCTAGCCACAAAACGCCATAGGCACTGCATCGGGGCGCGAGTCGCGGGCATCTGTATTGTGGATGTTTGTGGGCTTTTGCGGGAAGGGGCATCCATTCAGGATGTCGGTCAGGCGACCATAGGCTCTTTGTTTATACGGACCTTGCTGGCGGTCTATCCGATCAAACCTCAGCACCTAGAATCAATCAAGAAACACGTAACATTTTGATATAAAAAGACTTATAGAATAACAAAAACTGCTAATCTATGCCAAAATTGGTATTTGACGGCTACGTCCACAGGCCTATATACTAATTATGGCATGAATTAGTATATATTGGTATTTCGAACACCGCAGAGTTATCGACCGGACGCCCCACATGCGAATGCCCAAACGACCTCCTGAATTCAGCAGCCTGATCTCGCAGGTGGCCCAAGAGGGCTGGCACAATATTCTGGGCAAGGTCCGAGGGCCCACCTACCAGGGCAAGTACCTCCATTGGGACGAGCTTCTCCGCCGAGCATCGCCCGAGGGGCTAAGCTACGAACAGTGGTGGGTTGGGCTCAAGTTGAATCGAGACTCCCAACGCAAAGTAGTCCCTCTACGAGATGTCCGTGGGCATGCGAGTTCCTTCACCCTGCCCGAAGTCGCCCAGAAACTACTACACGAAATCACCCAACGTGCCAGCGGATCCATGGGCGCGTCGGACAAGGTCGCCAATCCCGAGACCCGCGACCGCTATTTGATTCGAAACCTGATGGAAGAGGGGATCACTTCGAGTCTCATTGAAGGCGCAGCCACCACTCGCGACCAAGCCAAACAAATGCTCAAGACACAACGCAAACCAAAGAATCTCGGTGAGCAAATGGTCTTGAATAACTACCGAGCCATGCAAGAAATTATCGATCTGGGC
>JBHHVM010000253.1:0-5385 GCA_046754265.1 Phycisphaerae bacterium | reverse complement strand
CGATTGCAACCAGGATTCCTCGGCCCGCTCCCAGATCTTTCGGCCCACTTCCCCGCCGAATTGGTTGGCTGTCCATAAGGCCAGGATCGCCAGTTGCGAATTGGAAGCATCCGACCAGTCGCGGGGAATGACCCGGACCCCCACGTGGCCATAGCCCCAAGCGCCGTGGCGGTTTTGCAGCCCGGTGAGAAAACGAACGTCAGCCTTGAACGGTTTGCGGTATTTTTGGGGATCCAGAGACGCCCACAGCATCAGGCGAAACGATCGGCCGTAGACGCTACGGATGTCGCCTTCGGTTGCCAGTAGCACGTTGACCGCCTTTTGCAGCCGCACGTCGCCAATGCCCGCGCCGGCGGTGCGCAGGGCGAAGGCCGCCAGGCAGGTCATGCCGCCGGGATACATACGATCGAATCTCGCGTCGTGCCATTGACCGGCTTCATCCTGCTGCGACCAAAGGTATTGGACCGCCCGGCCAATGGCCAGATCGACCTGCTCGTCTGTGACGGATGGAGGTGCGGTTTGGGCGGAGGCGCAGGTCAGCAGGACAATGGCGACACGTAATGTCATTTCAAGACGCCGCCCCACCGCTGACGCGGCAGGCCACCCTGTGGGTTAGGGGTCGGTGTTTTCCTGCGCTTGGGCCTCGATCCAATTCTTGACCCGCCGGTTTAGAATGTCCAGCGGCAAGGGGCCGTCCGCCAGGAGGCGGTCGTGGAATGCCCGCACGTCGAAATCCTGGCCCAGTCGTTCTTCGGCGTCGGCTCGAAGCTTGCGGAAGGTGATTTCGCCGATCTTGTAGGCCAGCGCTTGGCCCGGCCAGGCGATGTAGCGGTCGATTTCCTTTTCGATGTTCAGCCGGGCCAGGGCAGTGTTCTGCTGCATGAAGGCGATGGCCTGGGGGCGGGTCCACTTGAATCGGTGCAGGCCCGTGTCTACCACCAACCGGGCGGCCCGCCAGGCGTCGTAGGTCAGTCGCCCAACGCGTTGCAGGGGCAGTTTGTAGCCGCCCAGTTCACGGCCCAACCCTTCGGCGTACAGCGCCCAGCCCTCGCAATAGGCCGTCACATAGTTGTGGCGTTGGAAGTCGGGCAGAGATTCATTCTCGGCGTGCAGGGCGAATTGCAGGTGATGACCGGGGACCGCTTCGTGGTAGGTCAAGGCTTCGGTCGTGTAGGTGACTCGCTCGTGCGGCTGGTAGGTGTTGACGTAGAAATAGCCGGGCCTGGAACCGTCGGCGGGGCACGGATTGTAATAGGCCACCGGTGAACTGGCCGCCCGAAAGGACTCGATCTCCTTGACGACGCAGTCCGCTTCGGGCAGATGCCCGAACAGGCGAAACAGGGCCGGCTTGGTGCGTTCCAGGACGCCCGCATACTGATCCATCAACCAGCGGCCGGTCGGGGCCCGGTATTGCGGATCGTCGCGCAGGTGGACGATGAACTCTGCCAGGCTGCCGTCGAAGCCGACCTCGTGCCGCACGTCGTCCATTTCCGAATGGATGCGCGTCAACTCGTCCAGGCCTATCTGGTGGATTTCCGACGGCGTTAAGGCAGTGGTGGTGTAGTACTGTACCAGGGCCTCGTAGACCCGCTCGCCCTCGGGAATGTCCCAGATGCCGACCGTTTGACGGCAAGCGGGCAGGTATCGGGTTTTGATAAACTCGTAAAGGCGTCCGTAGGCGGGCATCACCCGGTCGCGAATGGCCGCCCCAAGCCTGGCGGACATTTGGGCACTCTGCGCGTCGGTGAACGTGTCGGGAAATCTCTGGGCCGGCTTGTACAGCTCGCTGCGGAAGGGTTCTTCGACCATTTGGCTGGCGATTTGTCGCAGCACCGGCTCGACAGTCAGCCGCGGCGGAACGATGCCCAGGTCCATGCCTTCGACCATGGCGGCGATGGCCTGGTCCACCTGCTCGTCGAAGGCCTCCAAGCGTTTGGCGTAGTTGACGTATTCGTCGTAATCGGCCAAGGGCTGGGAGACCAACAGCAACGGCAAGTCGGTGTGCAAGCCGTTCATCTGATTGATGGGTACGCGGTACAGCCCCGCGTCACCCAAGCGTAGTTGGTTGTCCAGGTAGCGGGCAAACAGCTCGGCCCGGTCGCGGTCAGCCGGCCCAAGCCACGCCCGCCGCAGGGATTTGAGCCGGCGGCGAAACGCCTCAATGTCCGCGATGCGGCGCTGGTGGGCAGCAGGGGAAAGGTCATCCAACCGGTCGTCGAAGCGGTGGTCGCCCAGTTGGGTGGCCCGCGTGGGGGCTGCTTGCATTTCGGCATCCCACGCCTCGGCCAGCAGGGTGTCCAACCGACCGGTGGATTGAGCGCACCCGCCGACCAGACCCAGGTATGCCAGGGCCACAAGCTGCCGACCGAATCGATGAATCACGCGTTGGTCTCCGTTTGGGTTCCCCGGGCCATCCTCGGTGGATTCGTCATTGCCACCCGGTGTCATCTACTTCGATAGGTCTCTAATGTCCATGTGAACGCCATTAGCCTATTTGGATGGGTGTCGGCTGTCCTTGATCGTCCACGGCCACCATGACCACCTCGGCCTCGGTCACGGGGATGGCTGAGTCCGGCTTGTCGCACCGCTCCGCCACCACGTTGATGTGCAAACTGATGCTGGTGCGGCCAATGCGCGTCACGGTCGCGTAGAAGGAGAGAAAGTCCCCCACCTCGACCGCCTCCTTGAAGATCACCTCGTCCATCTTGACGGTGACGTATTTCAGGCAGGCCTGCCGCCTGGCTTCGACGAATGCCGCCTGGTCGATGTAACTGAGGATGACGCCGCCGAAAATACTGCCCTGGCCATTGGTGTCGCGCGGCATCATCACCACTCGAATGGCTGGCTCGTTACGCGGAGGTTTGGGTTCGGGCACGGGATCGTCCTTTCAGGTTTGAGTTGGCCGGCTCATGGACCGGCCCACGGCCACGCCGGGTCGGGTGGCCAGGTACACGCCGCCGAGCGTCAAAGCGCAACCCGCCATCATCGATTTCGGCACCGGCTCGTCGAAGATCAAATGCTCCAGCAAAACCGTCAACAAAAAATGAATGTTGATGACCACGGCAACCCGGGTGATGTCGTGGCGTGCAATCAGCGTGTACCACAGCAGGTAGTTGACATATCCGGTCATCAGCGTAATGAAAGCAAATCCCGCCCAGGCCTGCCGCCCCAGACGCGATAGGTCCAGTTGCCCGACGTCGACCAGCATCAACGGCGTGTCCAGCAGCGTGCCCAGGACAAAGACCGCTGTCAGTGTTTGCAGCGGGCCGTATTTGACTACCAGTGATTGCGAGACGACCACGAAACCCGCCCAGGAAGCGACCGCCACAAACAACAATCCGTCGCCGGCCAACATGCTACCGCTTATCGCGTCAGGCCCCATCGAATCCCGGACGCCCGGGAACACGACGGCGACCGCACCGGCTACCGACAACACCGTGGCGGTGAACATCGACCCCCGCCAGGACACTCGCCCCGCCAGCAGCGTGCCCCAGAAGACCAACACCGGGGTCAGAGCATAAAACAACCCGGCGTGCGAGGCATTGGCCAACTTGATGCCGCCCAGGAACCCGATCTGATTGATCGGTACGCATAGAATGGCCGCCACGACCAGCGTCAACCGGTCTGCTCGCTCGATGGCGATGCGCCGCCCGGTGACTTTACAGGTCACCGCCAGCAACATGCCGGCAATACCGAACCGGATCCACCCCGTGGCCAAGGGCGGCATCTCCTGCAGCGCCATTCGAGCACCAATGGGTGTCAACGCGGCGATACCAGCCACCACCAGAAGCAGTGATACCAACCGGGCGCCTCCCGGCTGCGTCCGTCCACACCTGGCCAACTCCAGCGCGGACCCGTCGCCTTCATCGGCCTGGGCTGGCGCTTGGCTGGTCTGTATGCAGGTCAAGCTATTCGATGCCTCGCTCGGCCAACCACCGCTCGGCGTCGATGGCGGCTTTGCAGCCCATGCCTGCGGCGGTGACGGCCTGGCGGTAGACGCTGTCGGCCACGTCGCCGGCGGCAAAGACGCCTTCTATGTTGGTGGTCGAGCGGTAAGTGTCAGCCAGTTTGATGTAGCCCTTGGCGTCGGTCTCGAGCTGCCCGTTCAGGAACCCGGCATTGGGGGTGTGACCGATGGCCAGGAACATGCCGCTGACCGGCAGCTCGCGCGTCTGGCCGCTCTTGGTATCCGCCAGCCGCAGCGCGGTCACCCCAGCCGAGTCGTCGCCCAGGACTTCGTCCACCACCGAATTCCATTCGATCTTGATCTTGTCGTGGTCCAGGGCACGTTTTTGCATGATCTTGGAGGCCCGCAACTGGTCTCGGCGGTGGATGATGTGGACCCTGCTGGCGAATTTTGTCAGAAACACGGCCTCTTCAATGGCACTATCGCCTCCGCCGACCACGGCTACGGGCTTGTCGCGATAGCGAGGAAATGCCCCATCGCAGGTGGCACATGCTGTCACCCCCAATCCTCCCATGCGAAAGCGCGTCTCGCTTTCCAGGCCCATCCAATTGGCTGACGCCCCGGTGGCGACGATCACGGCATGGGCTTTGGCCTCGGTCCCCTCGTCGCCGGTCATCGCAAAGGGCTGCTCTTGGAGATTGATCTGGGTGATATTCTCGCTGACGATGCGAACGTCGAAACGCTCGGCCTGTTTTCTGAACTGGGCCATCATCTCGGGGCCGTCGATGCCGGTGGGAAAACCGGGATAGTTCTCCACTTCGGTGGTGAACATCAACTGGCCGCCGGGGATCATCTCGCTGCCGGCCGAGGGGGCCCCCTCAAAAACCAGCGGGGCCAGGTTAGCCCGGGCGGCGTAGATAGCGGCAGTCCAACCGGCTGGACCCGAACCGATGATGACGAGCTTTTGAAGATTGTCGGATGAAGGCATGCTGGGTTCACCTCTTGTTTCAATCGTGAGCAATAGGAAGCGGCCCCGTCGAGCCCAGCCCGCCAACCGGGCGAGCACGGTCCGCCTCAAAACCATCCAGTCGCCCCCGACTGCAAGGGGCAAGCTTCGACGATGATAGTCGCGGTCTCCCGGATCGTCCAAGGGCGTGGCCGCGAACCGATTTGACCGCCCCACCGGTCGTTCCTATGCTCGACATTCATGAGTATGCCCGCCCGAAGCCTCAGCCGGACCTCGACGCACGGAGGCTCCCTCGTCCTGACGGTTTTACTGATGGCGCCGGGCTGTCGGATCGGTGCGAACCGAGTTGAATTCCAAACCGTCAGAGAGGATTGGTCGTTTCAAGGCGCCCCGGGCCTGCGCCTGGTCACCGACCATTTCGACCTGTTCACCACCATAACCGACGCCCAACTGTTGCTGAGAAGAAAAATTCTATTTGTTTTTGACATTCTTTTTTTAAAATTTATTTTCA
>JBHHVM010000252.1:0-5421 GCA_046754265.1 Phycisphaerae bacterium | reverse complement strand
CCGCTTTTTGCGGCGTTCCATCGAGGGTCACAGCTTGGCTGGGCTCGAATTCGGTTTGACCCTGGTTCAACAAGGGCCTGACCGTTCCGGGTTGGCGTGCAAACACGACCAGGTCGGTCAGGCCGTCGCCATCCATGTCGGCGGGAACCAATCCATCAGCGGCCAGGCCGACGGTTATGTTTACGGGGGCCTCGAATCGGATGGGCGTGGCCAGTTCGCACTCGTCCGGGACGTTGTTGGTGTTGCAGTCGGGGGAGCTTGAGTCGGCCAGGTCCAAGGCGTCATCTTGGCCGTTGGTATTGCAGTCCTGACCTTGGGCGAGGGTGTCTACACTTAGAACGTGCCCTAAGAGTATTGCCATCGTGGCCCCGCGCAGGCTGAGGCCTGCGGCTCGTTGGGTTCTTGGCTTGGCGGACGATTGTCTGGTGCCAGTCCCTGTCATGGCAAGAAAGCATCCTGAAATATGTCGACGGGCTTCATTTGTGCATGACGAGGATGGATTCTCGTGGGGCGACGTTGGGCAGGCTGCCGAGTTTTCGTCCGCCGGGGGTTAGCCGACGTGCGACGCGAATCGAATGGACCGTCAGGCCGATCGTTTCGGCCAGGTCGGCCAGGATGGTGTCGGAGGGGACGTAGATGTCCTTGAACCGGGCCCCGCCGATGACCATCCAAAACGGGGCGCCGGGGGCCAGCACCCGGTGGCATTGGGCCAACGCCTGGTTCAGGTCTTCAAAGTAGGAACGGACCACGCCGGCGAGTTTGGGCTGATCGACCGCAAGCAGCGCTTCACAAGCCTCGGCCACCGCGGGGTGAGGCCGGCCCGACCAGTCGCGGGCATAGGCCCGAGGATGGGCCCGAATCTGATCGTCGCGGCGTTCGTGCAGCGCCCGACCCAGGTGCCAGTAGCGATAGACCGTCTCAGCCGGGCGGGTGACGCGGGTGTAGTCGTGTCGCGAGAGGTAGGGCGGGGAGGTCAGGATGCCGCGGATGGAAGCGTCGGGAATGTCGGAGAGTTGGCGACCGTCGCCGGGGATGACGTCGGGCTTGATGGGCAGCGGCTGTCGCAGGTCGTCGTTCATCATTTGTAGGACGTCGGACCACACGTCCAGCAGGGGCGGGGCTGACTTGTTCAGGTGACCGTCACCGGCGTGTTGGCGGGTCACGGCGCAGATCAGGGCGCAGCGATGGATCGGTTGGGTGAGCCGTTGGGCTGCGTCTTGCCAGGTTGGGCAGTCGGACAGGTCGGGCGGGTCCGGCCAACCATCGGCCCCGGTGGACCGGGCGACGTAAACCAGCGCTTCGCTGGCTTCGATTCCGCGGGTGGGTACGCCTTGCCGGGCACACTCGATCACGAAGGTGCCCGCGCCGCAGAAAGGGTCCAGCAGCGGGGCGGGTTGCTTTTGATCGGCGGCCAAGGCGTGTTGGGACAGGAATCGGCGGACCAGTTCGGGTGAAAAAGCCAGCTTGAACGGCAACCAGCGGTGAAAGGGTTCTTCGGCTCGTCCCGTTGCGGTGACCAGCGGGGCCAACGCATCGACGAATTCCGTTCGGCGATACCAGCGGCGCTCGAGCGTTTCGCGGGCGAAGGTGGGTTCGCCGCTCCAGCTTTGTTGGGGGATTTGTTTTCGTCGACCTCGTCCGCGCATGATTGGAATGGTGGCATATCGCCGAGCCGTGTGCAAACGGGCCGAGGCTGGACGCGGGCGCCGCCCTTGACGCGATCGGGGGATGGGGCGGTACAATTCGGTGCGACGGCGGGCCGAGGTTTTCTTCGCCAGTTTCGTTTGTTGGAAGGATATAGCCGTGACGAGGTTGGGACGCTCACCGATCGTGGCTTGTCTGCTGGCGGTCGTCGGACCGGTCGGGGCACAGGTGGTTTTGCCGCCGGAGCAGACCGGCGAACTCTACGTCGGCGATTTCAACGGCAATCGCGTGGTGGTTTACGACACAGCCGGCCGGTGGGTGGACGAGTTCACGGCTGAGGGTCTGGACGGCACGCGGGGCATTGTGATCACGCCCGATCACACGGTCTACGTGGCCAGCCAGCGCAGCGACGAGGTCTTCGTGTTCGATGCCGACCTTCGGCACGTCGACACGCTGAGCGCAACGGAGTTGGACGGCCCCACGGGTATGGCCACTGGGCCTGGCGACACGCTGTACGTGGGCAGCTTCAACAACGATCGGGTGGTGGTCTTCGATCGTGCCACCGGCCTGATGCTGCGGTCCTTTACCGGCGGCGGGCTGGATGGCCCCAACTGCGTGGCGTTCGACTCGGCTGGCAACATCTACGTGGCCAGCGCTATCACGGCTGAGGTCGTTAAGTTCGACGCGGCCGAGCAGTGGGTCAGCACGTTTACCGGCGGTGGATTGCTCAGCCCCATGGGCATCGCTCGGACCACTTCCGATCGGCTTTACGTCTCGGGCGGGGCGTCGGACAACATCGTCATCTTCGACACCGAAGGCAACATGCTGGGAGAGCTGACCCATCCGGACCTGACGGGGCCACAGGGTGTGGCCATCGATGATCGCGGGCACGTGTTCAGCCCGTCGTTCTTCGACAATCGCATCGTCGAGTTCGATGAGGCTGACCGATACGTGCGGACCCTTACCGAGGGCGACTTGAACGTGCCGCGCAGTGCCGCGTTCGTGCCGGTCTCGGCGGATGAAGGGAACGACGCCGGCGCTCCTTCGGGCGGCGCAACCGGTGGACCTGCCTGCGGTTTTGGGATGGTTGGGGCCTTGATGGGCGCGCTGCTGATGGGATTGACGTTGACCGGGCGGACGCAGCGTCGAGAGGACCGTTAAGTTCATGCCGAATTTGGACCGCGCCGATACGCTCGAAAAAATACTGGCCCTGAAAGTCGGCGCTATCCTGCGGGCCGACGACCGGCAGCAAGCCTCCCGGGCCATGCGGGCTGCGGTGGCCGGTGGCATCCGCCTGGTGGAGTTCACCTTGAACACCCCGGGGGCGCTGGAGTTGATCGCCGAGTTTGCCGCCGATGAGAAGTTGGTGGTCGGGGCTGGGACCGTGATGACGCCGGCCGAAGCGACGGCTGCGATCGATGCGGGGGCAGCCTATATCGTCTCGCCGGTCTGCGATGCGGAGGTGATCGCAGCCGCCCATGCGTCGGGTGCAGTGGCAATCCCCGGCACCTATACGCCGAACGAGATGCAAGCGGCCTATCGGGCCGGTGCCGATCTGGTCAAGCTGTTCCCAGCCCCGGCTGATATTCCACGCTACGTTCGGCAAATCCTGGGCCCCATGCCCTACCTGCGTATCTTTCCCACGGCGGGCGTCACCCCGGAGAACGCGAGCGACATCCTGGCAGCGGGGGCGGCCGGTGTGGGGTTGGTCAGTTCGTTGTTCACGCCGGCTGAGATGCAAAGTCAAAATTATCAAGCCATCCAGCGCCGGGCTGAGGGTATTGTCACCAGCCTGGTATGATACGGACCGAGTCTTGACGGGGATTCTCCTTGAAGATCGAGGCGTGTAGCCGGGCGGATTTTGATTTCATCGTGACGCATCACGGTGATTACTGGGATAGCGATCTAACCTTGCGCTTGCATCATCCCATGTTCGTTCATGAGTTCGGAGACACGGCTTACGTGATCCGCGACGGCGGGCGGATCGCCGCTTACCTGTTCGGGTTTTTCGCACAGACCGGGCCGGTGGCGTACGTGCATATGGTGGCTGTGCATCCGGAGTATCGCGGGCGGAAGTTGGCCCGGCGGCTGTACGAGCATTTTATCGAGGTGGCCAAGGCGCGGGGGTGTACGTGGCTCAAGGCGACGGCGGCGCCGACCAACGAGGCGTCCATCGCCTTTCATCGGGCCTTGGGCATGACCATGCTGGGGGAGGACAATGAGGACGGCGTGCCGGTGGTGCGGGGGTATCTTCGTCCGGGCGTGGATCGGGTGGTGTTTGAGATGGGGATTGTTTAGTGGCGAACAGCCAATAGCGAATCCTGCATGGCGCAGGTCGGGGAGGATGTGTGATGGATGTTCTTGTTGATGATGCCGTTGAGGTCTTGCGGGCTACGCCTGGGGTATTGCGGTCCATGCTTGCCGGGCTGAGCGAGCCTTGGACATCGAACAATTATGGGCCCGAGACGTTCAGCCCGTTTGACGTGGTGGGGCACCTCATTCATGGGGAGCGGGCCGACTGGATTCCGCGTTCCCGAATCATCCTGGAGAAGGGCCCGGCCGAGACGTTCGAGCCGTTCGATCGGTATGTCATGTATGAAGCCAGCAAGGGCAAGACTCTCGGGGAGCTGCTGGATACGTTCGAGACGCTACGGGCCAAGAATCTGGAGGCGCTGGCGGGTTTTGGGCTGGATGCGCGGAAGTTGGCGTTGGAAGGAACGCATCCGGAGTTGGGTCGGGTTACGTTGAAGAACCTGTTGGCCATGTGGGTGGTCCACGACCTGAATCACATTCATCAGATCGCCAAGTGCATGGCCTATCAGTATCGCGACTCGGTGGGGCCGTGGCGGGCGTACATTTCGTTTCTGCCGAAGGAGGCGACAAGCGAGTAGGCTTATCAGCTTGGCTTGATAGTCGTCGGGGCCGGTGAGCTCGATACGCTGTGAGGTTGGAGGCATGGCGCGTGTCCAAGGGTCTGTGACAGTTTAGGCGGTTCAAAGTAGGGCAGGGGGTTCTCCCGGCTATGCCGGGGGGTTCCCCTGCCGCGCCGAACCGGCAGGTCAACGTTCCGCATTCGCGGAACAACGACCTGCCCTACACTTTTTGTGCCCGCCGATTCCGTCACGGAGCCGGTGTCCAAACGGCGCGCTCTGCCGGCAGGTGTTGGCCCGGTAGGGTGGGCACCAAACGTTATCGGACAGTGCGTAGCGAACTGTCGGCCGGGCGAGGGAGAATTGGGTCGAGTAGGGTTGTCAATCCAGATGGGCAATGCTCGGAGATTGGGATGAATGGGTGGCGATTGGGGGGCTGTTGGCTGCCCGTTGCGCGAATCTGGTGGGGATACTTCCATTTGATTGGAAGGCGGCGGGGATCAGTGGGTCGCCCCAGGCCTGTTGGGTGTCCCGGATGTTCCTGACCTGATTCAGTGCTACTGGATGACCCGGCCCATCGACTGCCCCTGGATCGTGCAGCGATACGGGATGGCGCAGATTTCCTTGATTCGCGCGGATGGCAAGGCGGCCACGGGCGGGCTAATTCGCAAATAGTCGTCGAAAGGCCCTTGAATCTAAGCGCCGGGCAGGTTATTCTCAGGCGAATAGGGGTGTGTAATCATTGAAGCAATGAGCGGGGATAGACTCATTTCTTTGGGCTGAACGGATTCAGGCGTAAGTTTGATGCGGGCCAAGTAGCGGGGTGGGCCACCTTGCGCTCCTCCACTGCGGCACACATCTGAGCGTGGATTAACTGGGGGGAGTATCGCTTTCAGAGTTGCGGACG
>JBHHVM010000251.1:0-5457 GCA_046754265.1 Phycisphaerae bacterium | reverse complement strand
GTTCGTTTCGCGGGCTGCGTGGCGGGTCGTACAACGACCTCGACGCCCACCTGCACGCGGCGATCCGCAGCGACAATAACGCCCCGGCGCTCGAGGACAACAGGTTCGGGTTCCGTGTCGCCGAAGTCCCTTGAGCACGCTCCGATCGGGCGGGTCGTCCAAGCCCGTTCGGCCGTGCTGTGCTCAGGGACCACCCGGTCGTCCGGCGTGCTCGTCGTCAAGGCGGGCAGGCGAAGAAGAAGGCCCGGCCGTGGCGAGTAGCTGCCAAGCGAAAGGCGCGGCCGGGTCGATCTTAATCCACGTGCAAGAGTCTCCGTGCATTGCAGACGGCTGAACTCTTACCTCGCGTCTTCTGCATCAGGTCCCGGACCATCGGCAGGCGGGGTTCATTCAATTCAACGGGAATGAGTTCGACCCCGTGCGGCCACCAAAGTTCGTCCTCAACAAATCGCTTCATCTGTGTGATTCCGTGCCAGATACAGCCATCTGGAGGGAGAGGAGGCAGCACCTGAGCGCTACTGGGGCAAGGGCAATGGTAGGCCGAATTGATAGAGCGTTCGCTGGTCGATGCATCATGGTCTTCCTAGGTTGGTTAGGGTGGAGGTTGCATCCAGCGTTTGAGGTCGTTGGGTCTTAGGGTGGTTGTTATCCAGATGAAGATGGGGATGATGAAGTGGCTGGCTGGGGCGTCGCATAGGTTGGTGACAAGTTGTTTCAGTACGCCGGCCCAGAAGGGTGAGGGGTGATAGAGGGCTCCGGGGTGGTCTCCGCTGAAGGTTTGGACGATTAGCAGGGCGATGCGCAGGGCGACGAAGACGTTGACGGCCAAGAGGCCCCAGAGTAGGGCCCGGAGCCTTCGTTTGGCTGGTAGGGGGGTGGCCAAGATCAGGGCGATGACGAAGGCGGTGGGGAAATATCCGCGGAGCCGGCTATCGCAGGTGACGGTCCCGCGCGTGTCGGGCTGGCGGCGGTTGTGCAGGATGAGTTCGGTGTCGGTTTGGCCGAAAGCGTATTCGTGCGGCTCGAAGGTCACGCGACCGTCTTGGCCGAAGTGGGTAAAGCACAGGCGGCCGACGAATCGAAAGGTGGCGGCATAGGCGGATCGCAGCCCGGGCCAGGGGGCCATCAGCAGGGCATAGAGCAGCACCAGTTTCAGGAAGAACCATAGGAGCGGTTTAATCCGGCTCATGGGTGACAGCCTGTGGCGGCGGTTTCGTGGCCCAGAGGGCCCAGGCGATCCATAGCACCAGGGACAGGCAGATGAACAGGCCTTGCCAGACCTCGACGTGCATCATGTCAAAAGCTTTGGGGAAGTGGATTCGGGTAAAGAACAGGGTGATGATGCGCACCAGGTTGATGATGGCCAGGAGGGTTGTCCCCCCGAGCGTGCCGATGAGCCGGGCCCAGCGGGTGACCGGCGTGGCCAGGACGGCGGATACGAACAGGGCTGTGGGCTCGATGGCGTCGCAGCCCCGACGGATTTCGATGCTGGTCTCTTTGGAGGCCAGGCGTTTGCCGGTGGCGGTGGCGTCCTGGCCAAAGAGGTTGATGAGCGAGGCGGAGAGGCTGGTGTTGAGTTCGAGATAGGCTGGGAAGAACCGATCCTGCATGACCTGGCGGGTCATGGCCACGTAGAAAACCACCAGGAAGACGGCAAACAGAACGACAAAGCGGATGATGAGGCCTTTGGACGATGGGGCGGGGCGCGGGGTTGAATCTTTGGGAGGGTCCGATGAGCCGGCTGCACCTGGCGGTTTGATGGCTGATTGATCGGTGGCTGGTTTTTTCTTCTTGCGTTTGGCCACGTCGGGAGGCTCCTGAACAGACCGGGCTGCGAGGTGCGTGGAAGGATTCTCGCACCGGCGCACTCGCGATGAATCCCATCTGCAAGGTGCGAGAATGGATTCTCGCACCAGCGATGCCGGGCCGGGTGCGAGAAAGGATTCTCGCACCAGGGGTTTCATGCTTCTCGCACACACTCTGAGGTAGCACGGTCCAGTGTACCGACCCGCTGGGTCTGCCGCAAGGTTTGGCGGGGGGCTGATAGCCTTGTGGGTGGACCTACAAGGTTGCAAAAAAACACGGTGGAGCCGATGGGGGTTGAGCGGTATGGTTTGGTGTTGTACCCAGAGTGGAAACGCCGTTAGCGTGGCGGGCTGGCACGTCGGCGATCGAAGGAATCGAAGTCATGAATCGAACGGTGGGTGTCTTGTGCGTGGCGTCGTGCTGGTTGCCGGTGGTTTCGGGGCAGGCTGGGGCACAGCAGAACCAGGGTCAGCCGGAAGTGGTGCAACTGACCGGCGGGTTTGCCGATCACGTGGTCCCCGGTGTGGGCGGGCGGATCGACTGGACCAACGGTTACATTCTGGCGCAGGGTCAGGGTCTGGCCCAGCGGGGGGCGTTCGACAGGCAGGCCCAGCTCTTGGCCCAGAAAGCCGCCCGGGAGGCGGCGCTGCGCAACGCGCTGGCGCTGGCTGAGGGCATTCGCATCGACGCCGACGGCAAGGTGGGTCAGATCAAAGACGGGCTGGTGCGGATTGAGGGCACGCTGCGGGGGCACCAGGAGGACCGGGTGGAGTGGTTTGGTGAGGAAGACCCGCCGCGGGCCCGGGTGACGGTGCGGGTGCCGTTGTGGGGTGTCACATCGGTGTCATCGTTGGTTTCACAGATTCACCGGACTCGGCGGCAGCAGGCTGGGGGCGTGCGGCGCGGTCTGGTGATGGATCAGGTCGAGGTGGCGGATTATGCGGTGGTGATTGACGCCCGGGGGACGGACCTGTCGCCCTGTTTGTTTCCGGTCATCAAGGATGGAGCCGGGGGCGTGTTGTATGACGTGCGGACACCGTCTGGGGGTTTGGCGCAGCGGGCCCCGTTGGCCCGGTACGTGGAGACGGAGCTTTCCTTCGAGGAGTTGCGGGCGGCTGTGGAAGGGGGCAAGCCGCTGCGGTTTATGCTGGCGGGGTATCAACCCACATCCGGGCCCGCGGTGGATTCGGCCGGGCAAGGTGACCCGGACGAACAGCCGACGACTCAGCCTACGGTCAAGAAGAGACGTCGAGCCAAGCGGCGGATGGCTGTCAAAGTGACGCAGGCTGCGGGTCAGGCCAAGACGGAGGTGGTGCTGACCCAGGAGGACGTGGATCGGATTCGCCGATCGCCGGAAGGGGCCAGCGCGTTGCGGCGCGCCCAGGTGGTCATTGTGGTCAACTCGGCCGCGGCCGGGACCGAGGGACGGCTTGAGTTGGACGTGGATTCAGCGCTTTGTTCTAGAGCGTGTGCCAGGAGGATGACACTTATGGTGCAAGGATCCCATCCACCCCTGGTGCGAGAATCCTTTCTCGCACGTGGCTTTCTAGCACCGGTCTGGGCTGGGCGATGGGGGTTTAGCCATATCGGGGGCGAGATAGGAATCTCGCCCCAGCGTCCCCAGCTTCTGGACTCGGCGCTTTGTCTTGACGCTCGGCCGACAATTCACCGCGAGTAACCGATGGCACGGTCGGGTTTGGGTCCGGAGGCGTATTTGCAGGATCGGCCGGTGCTGCGGGTCCGGCAGCGGCGGTTGATTTGGCTGATGGCACCGGTCATTTTGGCGCTGCTTTGCGGATACCTATCTTACAGCGGCCGGTTGGATCGCTACGAGCTGGACAGTATCGATGATCGCTTCGTCCGTCGAGGGCCCCTCAAGCCCGATGGCCGGGTGGTGGTGGTGGAGATTGACGAGAAGAGCCGGCGGGAGCTGCGCATCGAAGGCGTGCAGTTCAACATTCGGCGGCATCTGGACGACGCCATCGAGGCGCTGGCCGATGCCGGGGCGGTGGTCATCGGCGTGGATGTATTCCTGGAAGGGAGGGGCGACGCGGAGGTCGATGCCAGACTGGCTGAGGTCATTGCAGAGGCCAACGTGGTTTTGGCTACGGGTTATGTGGACAGCAAGAACCATAGACCGGCTGAGTTGTTTCGGCGGGCGGGGGCGGAGGAGGGTCAAATCAATGTCACTCCTGATGCCGATGGCGTGTTGCGGCGCGTCCCAGCCCACCCCAACCGGGGGATGATCGACGTGGCAGGTGTGGAGGTCGAACAGTTCGTCCACTTTCCGTTCGTGCTGGCCTGGATGGTGTTGAGTGAGGAAGCGTACGAAGCGGACCGGGAGCCGGAGCCGGCCGATTTCAGTGACTCCGAGCAAGTTACCATGATGGGGCGGACGGTCCGTTATGGATATCCGGTTAATTTTGCGGCCGGCCCCGGGCAAGGTTTTGTCACCCTGTCGTTGGCGGATGCAGCCCGGAGGCGGTTTGATCCAGCGCTGGTGGATGGGGCGGCTGTGCTCATCGGTGATGCGCGTGCCATTGTGGATCAGTTCCAGATGCCCTTGTCGTCGCGGCGTTGGCCTGGCGTGTATTACCACGCCAACGTTGTGGATCAGATTCTGCAAGACAGGCCCCTGGTGGACTGGCCTGGGGGGCGATTGGCATCGGCTTGGGTGGCGGCGGCGATGGCGGCGCTTTGCGGGTGGTACTTTTGGAACCTGCGCGACTGGTGGCGGCACCGGGTCGGCTGGATGCTCTTGGGGCTGTATTTTGCGGTGGGGCTGGCCTTTGGGGGAGGTGGGTGGTGGTATGCCTGCCATGCAGCCTTTGCCCGAGGGACGGTGTTGCCCATGGCGGGTCCTTTGGTGGGGGTGGGTTCGGCGTTCGTGGGCGCCTTGGCGGTGCAGGCGGGCGTGATGGCGGTTAGTGCCAGGCGCTTGTCGCAGCGGAACCGCCAGATCGAGACGCTGTTCGGGCGAAGCGTGTCAGCCCAGATGCTCGAAGCCATCAAGTCGGACCCGGGGCGGATTGCCCGGACGGAGCTGCGGGAGGCCACGGTGCTGTTCTGTGACATTCGAGGGTTCACGGCCACGTCGGGCAAGCTGTCGCCCGAGCAGGTGGCCGGGATGTTGAACGAGTATTTTTCGGCGATTACGTCGGCGGTGTTTGAGAACCATGGGTTTGTGGACAAATTCGTGGGGGATGAGTTGATGGCGGTATTCGGGGTGCCGTTGGAGCAGTCTGACCACGTGGAGCGGGCGGCGTATTGCGCCTTGGGAATCAAGCGCGAGCTGGGCGATCTGAACGAACGGCGGGCCCTGCGGGGCGATGGGCCTTTGGATTGCGGCGTGGGCATTCACACCGGCCAGGTCGCCGCCGGTCACATCGGTACGGCTGAGCGGGCCAATTACACCGTCGTGGGCGACACCGTGAACATGGCTGCCCGGATCGAAGGGCTGACCGCCGGCGGCGAGGTGCTCGTTTCTGAAGAAGTCCAACGGTGCCTGGACGGCAAGATCCCCAGCCGGTCCTGGAAGACCGTGCAGCTTCGAGGCAGCGACCGGCAGCACCGGTTGTTTGAGTTGACGCTGAACGGGTTAATCAAAACGGCAGCGCTGGCTAGGGCGCCAAACATAGTAGAGCGATCGGG
>JBHHVM010000250.1:0-5474 GCA_046754265.1 Phycisphaerae bacterium | reverse complement strand
TGGGAATCCCGCAATAACGGGGGGCGAGATGGGAATCTCGCCCCAGCTTCTCACAACCCTCATTAGTCAGCACGGTCGGCCGGTCGCCGATCGTGGGGTATTTCCGCGGCCCTTCAGCGTGCGCTTGGCTGCGGAACCCGCGGGCACGCCGTGGATACGCTCATGCGGGACAATCATTCATCAAGCCTGCAAAGATGCGTCAGAGACGACCAGAATCCACTCTAGCTATGGGGAGAAGAATCATGATGCGATGCACAACGTTTGTAGCCCTGGGGTGTGCCCTGGTCCTGGGCATCCTGGCGACCCCGGCCGTCGCCCCCGGTGGCGAACGATCCCAGGACTTCAAGGCCGCCGCCGACCGGGTCGTGGCAACCTGCGCCGACATTCAAGAAGGCGAACTGGTCCTGATCCGTGGACCGGCCGCCGATCTCAAGTTCCTGGAAGACATGGCCGTAAAAGTCCGGCAGCGTGGGGCCTTCCCGCTGCTGTCGGTCACCTCGGATGAGTTGGTGCGGCGGTATTGCCGGGATGTCCCCAGCAAGTACATCACCCAAGCGCCTCAGTTCGACCTCAAGTTGGCGGGCATGGTCGATGCAGCCATCCTGGTGTGGGCGGCTCACGACCCAGCCCTGCTGGCAGACGTACCCGCCGAGCGTGTGGCCGCCGTTCACAAGTCTTTCCAGACCATGTACGACCTGATGCTGACCCGCAACGTCCGTCTGATCGGACTCGGCAACGGCATTTACCCCACTGCAGCCCTGGCCCGACAGTTCGGGATGGACAAGGAGCGGCTGGCAGACATCTTCTTCGAGGGAATCAACGTCGGGCAGCGCGACATTCAGGCCGCTGCCGAGAACGTCAAGCGCTATCTCAGCTCGGGCAACTCAGTCCGCATCACCACCCCGGACGGGACCGACCTGAAGATGCGCATCGGGCAACGCCCGGTGTACGTGAACGACGGGGTGATCGCCCGGGAGGATGCCCGGCTGGGCGGCGCCGCAGCCCAGACCTGGCTGCCGGCCGGTGAGGTCTTCCTGGCCCCCGAGCACGGCACCGCTGAGGGTGTCGTGGTGGTGGACCGCCACGTTTTCCAAGGTCAGGAGATTCGCGGCCTGAAGCTGGAGTTTGAGAAAGGCCGGTTGATCTCCATGACCGCCCGGTCGGGCCTGCAACCTCTCAAGAAGTTCTACGAGGCCTGTGGAGACGGCAAGGACCGCTTCGCCGCCATCGACATTGGAGTCAATCCCAAAGTCCGCATCCCAGCCAACAGCAAGATGAAGGCTTGGATGGCCTCGGGCATGGTCACGCTGGGCGTGGGAGGCAACACCTGGGCAGGAGGTGACAATCGCAGCGAGTTCGAGCTGTTCACCCATCTGCCCCAAGCCACCTTGGCCGTGGACGGAAGGAAGCTCGTGGAAAAAGGCGCCCTGAAACCCTGATAGGCATCGGGAGCGTTCCCCACGGGGCGGGGAATGAAGCGGCTGTGACCGGCGCGCAGGGCCTGCAGAACCGAAGGGATAAACAGACCCTGCGCCGACCGGTTTTTTCTGGCCGAGACGGCCACCGCAGCTACAATTCCGCGAGCGCTCGCGGGGGAGGTCGTGTCCGAACTGGCTGATAGACAATGTGTGGCCTGTCAAGGCGATGTTCCCGCTCTACGAGGCGACGAACTGGCCCGGTTGCTGGGCCGGCTCGACGGCTGGTCGGTGGACAACGAACACGACCTGAACAAGACCTTCACATTCCCCAATTTCGTCAAGGCCCTGGCCTTCACCAACCGCGTCGGCGACTTGGCCGAAGCCCAGGGCCACCACCCGGACATCTTTCTGTCCTGGGGCAAGGTCGGCATCAAGATATGGACGCATAAAATCGACGGCCTGACCGAAAGCGATTTCATCCTGGCGGCCAAAATCGATCGGCTGCCCCGCGACTGAACTGCGGCCAGGCCCATAGGCGACAGAAAAACGCGGCGACGAGACCCCGACCGGAACTCGTCGCCGCGCTGCTTTTGCTTGATAAGAACTACGTCCGCTCAGGCGGCCAGATAGCGATCCTCCAGGGCGTTGCGAATCTTGCGCAGGGCCTTATTTTGGATTTGCCGGACCCGTTCCTTGGTCACGCCGATGATCAAGCCCACCTGTTCCAACGTCTTGGGCTGAGGCGGATCGACATTCGCATTCAGGGCGAATCGTTCCAGGATGACGGTGCGCTCGACATCGCTCAGATCGGCCAGGTTTTGGACCAGGATGCCTTTGAGCTCGTCGACGCAGTCCAATTCGAGGTCCTGGCGTTTGTCTTCCAGGTAGGTGTCCTTCTCCAACGCTGGATCAAACTCCATGGGGAATCGGCCTCGGTACCGGCTGGCCCGCATGGCCACCCTCGAAAAGCTTTTGAGAATCGCCCGGCAAGAGTAGGTGCTGAACTTGAAACCCCGGCCACAGTCGAATTTTCCGACGCTGCGCAGCAGGGCCATGTTCCCTTCGCTGACCAGCTCGTTGAAGTCGATGGAATGGAGCCGGGTCCGCTTGGCCATGGCCAGCACGAGCGGAATGTTCATTCTGACGATCTGGGCACGAACCCGCAGGGCCCGGTGCCACCAGGCCAGCACTTCGCGCGTTTCCTTCGCCCGAAGCCGCCGGCCGTCACAGGCCTCCAGGATTCGGCAGACCCGCATGCGGGCGTAGTTGAAGCGTAGGAACAGGGCCCGTTCCTGATCGATCGACAGCGTGGGTATGGTCGAACCGGCCGTCGGATTGGACCGCACGATGGCGGTGCAGGGCTGGAACCTGGGTATGCCCGGGGCGACGAACTTGGCTGTCTCGCCGAACACGATGACCTCGGCCCGCCGTTTGTGGAGGTCTGGATGATCCATGAACTCCGGCGGCTCAGCCAGGAGCTTCTCCAGCAGTTCCCGGTCCTGCTGGCTCAGCTTGGCCAGCACCGACGAGCTTGGGGGCCTGACCTCCGGCAACGGGTCGGTCCGAGCCCTGGGTCGGGTGGTTTTGGGTTGGGCTGCCATGCTGCACTCCTCTGGCCTCTCAGGCCCGGCCGATCATCCCGGCGGCAAGGGGTGCTCCTTTCCTACTCATGTATACGATTAAAAACCGGCCCGGGTACGTCCGATTACAAGATTCCGTATCGAAAACCCGAACCGAAACATACCGCTACTGTCGACGCTGCTGCACGCCGCCGGTGCAGCCAGTGGGGGAGGAGGTCGGTGTGGGGGGGTGACTCACACCACCTATAGTATAGCACACACTTGTGTAACCGGCAAGAAAAGGCCCGGATTCCCAGATCTTAAGGGACCTGACGAAATTACAGTGGGAACCTACGGCGTGACAGGCAAGGCCGCTATTCGTGGCGCAGGGCCTCGATGGGGTCGAGTCGGGCGGCGGCCGCGGCCGGATACATGCCGAAGAATATGCCCACCAGGACGCTGAGGGAGAAGCTGACCACCATGGTCCAGGGTTTGACGATGGTATCCCAGTTGGCGATCTCGTTGATGGCCCAGGCCGCGGACCACCCCAGGGCGATGCCCAACAGGCCGGCCACCGTCGATAGCACGACGGTCTCGATCAGGAACTGGGCGGTGATGTCCTGCCGCTTGGCACCCAAAGCCCGGCGTATGCCGATCTCGCGGGTACGCTCGGTCACCGTGGCCAACATGATATTCATGATGCCGATACCCCCCACCAACAGCGAGATACCGGCGATAAAGCCCAGCAGCATCTTCTGGTTGCGGGCCTTCTTCTCCGCCAGCTTCAACCGGGCCAGTGGCACACGGATTTCGTAGTCACCTTTTCGGTGATTCTTTTCAAAAACCCTTTTGACCATCTGCGAAACGGGCTCGACCTTGTCCAGATCTTGGGCGGTGATATACAGGCCCGAAAGCTCGACCCGAAAGAACTCCCTGGTGCCGCTGGTGCGCCGCATGGTGGTGTCGGCATAACGTAGTTCCGCCGTGGCGTAGGGGATGAGGATTTCGCGGTTCAAGTTGCGCTCTTCGACGCCCCTGGCGGGCGCCCCAGCCGTCTCCACGGGTTCGAGCACGCCCACCACGGTATAGGGGACGGTGTTTCCGTACCGGATAGCGAAGATGGATTGCCCCACGGGGTCCTGGTAGGCGAACAACTCCTGCCGCACCTCGTCGCCAATGACGCACACATTGTTCATGTGCTCGGTGTCCTGGTCGCACAAGGCCCGCCCCGTGGCCACGCTGATGTTGATGGACTCGAAGAAGGCCGGTGTGACCCCGACCACCGGGCCGTCGAATCGATGGCCTCCAAAACGGACCTCATGGGCGACCGTCTTGAGCGGGATGATTTCCTGGATGTGCGGAATGGTGCCGGCAATGAGCCGCAAGTCCTCGCGCCTGACGCCGTAATCCAGCAGCGTGGTGTTGCCCTCGGAGGCCTGGCCTGCCCGTTCGGGCTTGACCGAGTTCACGATGATGTTCTGTGTGCCCAACAGCTTGATCATCCGCATCTCGTCGGCGCTGGCCCCCTCGGAAATGCTGAGCATGCAGACCACGGCTGCGACGCCGAAGATGATCCCCAGGGCGGTCAGAAAACTCCGCAGCTTGTGCAGCCGCAGATTGTTCAACCCCAACCAGATGGTTTCGGCGCCGAGGGCTAACATAGGGGTCCAAGCTAGTGGTGCGTCAGCCGTCAATTGAGGAATTGGGTGGCACGGTCTGGCGCAGCCAGGCCGTGGGTTCCCGCCCTCGCCACGGCCTGCCGACTGCGCCGGTAGACCGTGCCACCCCTCAGACTATGCGTGACAAGGCACACTAGGAATCTCCTGGGTCTCTGCGGGCAGCATAAGAGAATCTTCGCGGCCCACCAAACCGTCAGGAGCATCGGTTGTAAGAACAAGTCGATTCGGATGGGTGCGATGCGAAAAGCGGTTAGTCACCGGCCTGGGCCGAGGCGATGAACGTCCGGGCGGATTCAGGCAGTTGGAGCCCCACGTGCCCGGCCATCCACTTCTGCATTTCACCGAAGGGTTGGCCGCAGGGCTTCCAGTGGTCGGGGTCCACCGTGGAGCAATCGATGGCCTGGGAGAGACCGGCGAAGTCGGCGGCGGTCCAGGCCACAGGTTGAGAGGCGATGCGGCCCTGCGAATCGATCATGACCACCACGGGGCCCCGCAGACGGAGATTCCAGGAGGCGGTTGGCGTGGCCACGCTGAGCCGGGTGAATTTTCCAGTGGCCCAGTTGGAACTCACCTGGGCATGGATCTTGATCTGCTCGCGGTTCATCCTGGAAAGGATGATGGCCCCGGGTTGATTCTCGGATCGGCCGACCGCGATGAACCCAGCCAGCAGATCGCGGTGTACGTCGAGGGTGTCCACGTTGGCGGTGGTCCCGATGCGCTCGTTGGCCACGAAGCCCCCAGCCAGCAACAGAACCAGGCCGGCGGCGATGCGAAAGCCGGCGCTGCCCACTCGGCGAGTTGGGGCCTGGGTCGCAGCC
>JBHHVM010000249.1:0-5487 GCA_046754265.1 Phycisphaerae bacterium | reverse complement strand
CATGCTCCGCTGGATGGAACACTACCTAAAAGGCCCCGCCGGAGCCCCACCCACCACCGACCTGGACTACCAACAAGACCAATGGGAAGACAAGGACGAGGAGGATGACGAGTAGGGCTGTCCGGCACGCCGCCGGCACCTGCCCGAAATGCGGTGAGCGGACTTGACCTGCGGCAGACGATTCCCAGCCCGCTTAGGCCACCGGGCCCGCTGTGATACCCTGTATCCATGCGACGGTTGAAATGCGGATTCTCAAAAAGTCAACACAAACCATTGGGAATTGCCCCAACAGAAAAGGAGCACGCATATGTCTACGCGGTCCAAGGCAGCGATGGCAGTCATCCTGTGTGCCATTACGGCGTTTGGCACCGGCCTGAGCCTAGGCTCCAGTGCCTCGGAGAACGACCCTCCAACCGATGTCGTAGGTTTTACGGCGTTTGCTGCCATGAAGGAGCTCAGGTTCTACAGGCTCATGGCTGACGGTAGGATAGAAACGACCTCGAAGAGCGACGGCTATAAATGGCGCACCACCGACGGCGCCGAGAACAACTAAACGAGAACCCCGACCATCACTGGCTGTATTGCAGGCAATGACACGTCGGTCGGAACTCTTGGCCGTCCGCGCGCTGGCCCTGCGGGCGGACACTGTCAAACCTGCGGCCACAACCTAACCGGCAATAAATCGAGCGTTTGTCCGGAACGCGGTGAAACGCTGTGGCCGGAATCGACACCACCTCCCAGATTGTGCTCGAAACCATTGAAGGGTCAGGCAGTGTGCCTACTGCCGTCTGGGAGTCGACTGGTAGACGCTAACCGGAGGTGTGTTATCATGTTGCTACGCAACGACGGCGGCGTATTTCAACGCCCGCACTACCGGCACCGGAAAAAATGACATGCTCATATTCTTTGATGAAACCTTTCGCACAGCAAAATCCGGCCACCAGATGGGAGCGCTCTGCGGAATCGCAATCCCCGAAGAAGCGTTCGGCCAAACGATCGCGGATGTCTACAATATGAAATACAACAGCTTTGGTGAGAGATTTGCCAAAGAGAAAGAACTAAAAGGCAGCAAGCTGTTGAAATCACAAAACTTTCGTCCTACGGCTGGCGAGCCCGCAAAAGCCTCGCTCAATTTCGTGTTGGACTTAATCCGGTACATGGGTCGACAACAGTTCAAGACATTGGGCGTGGTTGCCTTTGATGTAACTCTGCGCACGTTCAAGTGTAATGACCCCTATCGGTTGGAGTTGACGTATAGGTCGCTATTTGAACGCATTGACGGCTATATGCGGAGCCAATTTCCTAACCGGAGGGCCAAGCTCGTATTCGATGACGTGGACTACGGGACGAACCTAGCAAGAGCAGAATCGATCGCCAACTTTTTCAACAGGACAGCGGCGGGACGGGGTTACGATACGATCATACGAACGCCGTTCTTCTCGGTCTCGCAGGCCCAAAACGTCGGCCTACAGCTTGCCGACATTGTCACAACAGTTGTTGGCATGAGATTTCAGGGGCATCCCCACGCGGTGTCATATTGGCGGGAACTGAAAAAGACGATCTTCCGTTACAGGCTCGGAGCGCGGCAGATTTCGACACTTAAAGTGTTCAAGGCGAGCGCATAAAAACAGAGGCTCGGCGTTCCCAGGGGGAACCGCGGCCAAGCGAATTAGGCCTAGCACCGCAGCCTCTACATACAGTATCGCCTATGAACGCCGTGTGGTCAACTATAATAGACCAAATGGTTCCCGAACCCGCCTGTTTGCTATGGCCATAAGTGCTGAAACAGTAATGGTTTAGGTCTCCCGACCATGGAGGCTGGTGATTCATTCTCGCTTGATGCTGGCTCTCCCAACACCACCTGAGCCCCCCTAGAAAACGGGGATCCCCCGCCCGACGCTCCAACGCCTCCGCCACCCGGCGCATCCTGACGCTGATGTACTTGGCGCGGGCCTTGGCAGCTTGCCGCTCCCGGTCGGGGGGCAATTGGTACGTTGCAGCACCCTACGCCACGTCAATCGACAGCCAGAGATCGAAAGGGGGGACAGGTCCCAAGCGGAGAGGCAGCCGAGTATGACAGACGCAGTTACCGTTCTTGGTGACCCCTCGTGTCCTCTTCAGGGGGCAGGCTGACTTTGTGGTAGGGATCGAAACGGGGCGTAGCAAGGACAATCTCCGAGCGTTGCCATCACCGGTTGCGGCATTGAGTTTTCGCGCGGCCTGGCGTATAGACCCGTCATGCTCGTAATCGCCGATGAATCTGCTGGGCATCAACCCAATTGTCTCGCCCGGTTGGGATGAGCGCCTGGTACGGAGGTCGATTGGGCAAGAGGCGGGCGGGAGGCTTTCATTATGGCGTTTCGCTTCTTTCGGCGGCTAAAGATCGCGCCGGGCATATCCCTGAATTTTAGCAAATCCGGTATTTCCGCGTCGCTTGGACGCCGCGGGGCCCGCTTTACGGTTGGGCCACGCGGGACTCGCAAGACCGTCGGAATCCCGGGAACGGGTCTTTTCTATACGAAAGCCGACACCTGGGGCACAAAGAGGAAGCGACGAGCCAAACGGGTTTCAGGTGCCCAAGGGACGGACCAGCCTGCAGAGGAAGCTCCTGAAGATCGGCTCACGCTGGGCTTCTTGAAGCGGCTGGTCACTCCCAAGTCGGAGGTGGCATTCGTGGATGGCTTGCGCGAGTTCGTTCAAGGGCGCAAGGCCAAGGCGCTCAAGTGTTTCGGGAAGTCCGACCATGGCGATTCAGCCTTTCTGGCTGGGGTGCTTTCCCTCATGCTCGAGCGCTTCGAAGACGCCAGCCGCCACTTTCTGACGGCACGTTCCAAGTCGGGCGATCTTGGGCGCCTCTTTTCCAAGTACGGCGTCTTGCCGCGATGCACGCTGGACATCACCGAGCAAATCACGGTGGACATAGAACCCAATGTTCGGGGGGCACAACTTGGCCTGGTTGAGGCTGCCCAGCGCCTGAAGAAGTGGGACGTCGTGGTTCAGGCACTACAGCACCTGCGACGGCTGGAGCCCGACGACCCGGTCGTCAAGCTGTCCCTGGTTGAGGCGATACTGGACGCCGCGCCGGCCAACAAATCGATTCACCAGCGGGTGATACGGCTCACCAAAGACGTCGACAACGCCACGCCCATTCATACCGCCCTGCTGCTCTACAAAGCCAGGGCCCTTCGAGCGCTCAAACTCACGTCGGCAGCCCAGGCGACGCTGACCAAAGCAATGCGACGCAAGAAAAACCGGCCCGCCGACCTGCTGCGCGAACTGCGTTACGAGCGGGCAACCCTCTACGAGGATGAAGGACAGGCCAAACGGGCTCGTGCGGACCTCGAACGCATCTACGCCGAGGCGCCGGGCTTCGCGGATGTAGCGGAGCGACTCGGTTTTAAGGCCACTTGAAGGGAAGACGGGGAAGCAGTTGCTCGCCGAGGGCTCTGGCAGGTGGACCACCTGCTCTACTTCAACTTCGAAAGGCAACAGCCGTTGCCGTTGCAGTCCTTCGTGCCCTTCGTGTCTTTGTGGTTGAAGGCCGTTCCTAGCCTTTTATCTTGGCCTTGATTTCTGGGCGCAGATCGATGCCCAGTTCGCGGAGTTGGGCGTCGGCGACCGTTGAGGGGGCTGAGGTCAATGGGCAGACCGCTCGTTGGGTTTTTGGGAAGGCGATGACGTCGCGAATGGACTGCACGCCGGCCAACATGATGACCCAGCGGTCCAGGCCGAAGGCGATGCCGCCGTGTGGCGGAGCGCCGTAGCCCAGGGCGTCGAGCAGGTGCTCGAACTTGGCCTTGGCTTCTTCCGGCCCGATGCCGAGCTTTGCGAAGACTTTATTCTGCACCTCCTGCTGATGGATACGAATGCTGCCGCCGGCCATTTCCATCCCGTTGAGCACCAGGTCGTAGGCCTTGGCCAGCACTTTGCCGGGGTCGGTGTCGAGTAGGGGAATGTCTTGGTCGCGGGGGGCGGTGAACGGGTGGTGACAGGAGAAGAATCGGCCTTCCTCGGCGCACCACTCGAAGAGGGGGAAATCGACGACCCACAAGAGGTTCCATTTTCCATCGGGGATCAGGTCGAGGATTTCGGCCAATCGGGACCGGACGTGGTGGAGGTATTTGCAGGTGTCTTTGAACGGTCCGGCTGCGAAGAACAGGGCATCGCCGGGCTTGGCCCCCGTGGCTTCGCACAATGGGGCACATACCGGCTGAAGGAACTTGGCGGCCCCGGTGGCGAACTCGGTTTTTCCGTCTTTGGTGATGACTTTGGTGACGGGCATGCCGCCGGCCCCGATGCCCTTGACTTCCTCGGTCAGCCCGTCGGTGATCTTGCGGGTCAGCGATTCGCCGCCGGGGACGACGATGCACTTGACGGCGCCACCGTCTGACACGGCTTCGGTGAAGACGCGAAACTCGGTTTTGGCGGCAATCTCGGTGACGTCGTGGAGTTCGAGCCCGAAGCGCGTGTCGGGCCTGTCGATGCCGAAGCGCTCCATGGCTTCGTGCTCGCTCATCCGGGGGATGGGCAGGGGCAACTCGTAGCCCAACGCCTGCTTGAAGATCTTGGCTACGCACCCCTCGACGATCGTCATCACATCGTCAGCCTGCACGAAGGACATCTCCATATCCAACTGCGTAAACTCCGGCTGACGATCCGCCCGCAAATCCTCATCGCGAAAGCAGCGTACGATCTGGGCATAGCGATCGAAGCCGGCCACCATGAATAGCTGCTTGAATATCTGCGGTGACTGCGGCAGGGCGAAGAAAGTGCCCGGCTGAACTCGGGAAGGGACCAGGTAATCGCGGGCCCCTTCGGGCGTGGACTTGGTCAGGAACGGCGTTTCGATTTCGATAAAACCGTTCTCGTCGAAAAAATCCCGAATGGCTTTGGATATCTTGTGGCGCAGGCGAAAGACGCGCTGCACGCTGGGGCGGCGCAGGTCCAGATAGCGATACCGCAAACGCAAATCTTCGCCGGCTTCGACGTGGTCATCGATGGCCAGCGGCAACGGCTTGGCCTTGGACAGCAATTCCACCTCGTGCCCGTTTACCTCAATCTCACCGGTGGGCAATTTGGGATTGATGTTATCCCCCCGAAGGGCCGTCGACCCGCGAACGGCCACAACGTCTTCGTTCCGCAGGTCCCGGGCAATCTTATGGGCCACCGGATCGGTCTCGGGGTTGAACTTGATCTGGGTGATGCCCTCGGCATCGCGGAGGTCGATGAAGACCATCCCGCCGTGGTCGCGGTAGGAGTTGACCCAGCCGGCCAGAATGACGTCGGCACCGGCGTCCGAGGCTCGCAGGTCGCCGTTGCGGTGGGTACGTTGGTTGTAAGGCACAGGCACGGTCAGATTCTCCGGGGACGCAGTATCAAGGGCTGGTGGTTGTATGTCGGACGGGAGGAAAAGGCAATGGAGCATCGGTCCCCCACCCTTGGCCTTCGGCGAAGAATGGGGCACCCCTGCCGTTTTGGCTCGTGGAT
>JBHHVM010000248.1:0-5504 GCA_046754265.1 Phycisphaerae bacterium | reverse complement strand
GTCAGCGATCCGATTGCTGGTTGCTCAGCAGGATGGTCTGTGGGTCTTGGGTTTGAGGTTTGTATCGGGCGACGAGCTTGCGGATGCGGGGTTGGTTGGGGTCCAACTCCAAGGAGCGGTGCCAATGCTCCAAGGCTTGGTCGCGCATGGTGCGGCGGTCTTTATCTTCCAGGTAGCGCAGGGCCAGCACCGAGCCGAGTCCGGCGTAGGCCCGGGGCAGCCGGTTGTCGTACATCAAGGCGTTGCGATAACTCCGCTCAGCCGCGTCGAAGTCGCTCAGGCGGAAGTGGCAATAGCCCAGGGCCTCGTGCGCCGGCGCCAATCGTTCATCGATGTGCAGGGCGGCTTCGAGAGTCATACGGGCAATCTTGAGGCGGTCCTGCTGCATGTAGGTCCGGGCCAAGTTGACCAGAACCAGCGGTTGGCGGTTGTCACGCTCCAGCGCATTCTTATACGCCTGGATGGCCTCGTAATGTTTGCCCTGACTTTCAAGGGCCACCCCCAGGTTGACGAAACCGTGTGCCCGATCCGAATCGATATCCACGGCGTTTCGAAAGCGCTCCACTGCCAACTGGGCGTCGCCCATCTGTTGGTAGCAGACCCCCAGGTTAAGCTGAGTATCGTAATTGTCGGGCTGGAGATCGCTGGCGTGCAGGTAGGCTTCGACGGCATCGTGCAGACGATCGGTGAAGTGATAGAGCCGGGCCAAGTTGAGCGTGTCGGCAAAGGAGAACGGGTTGCAGCGGACCGCGCTGGCAAACGCCTGGATGGCCTGCTCGTATTCCCCCATGCGCTGGTAGATGATGCCGAGCTTGGAATGGGCCACGGCCAATTGAGGGTCGAGTTCGACCGCCGCTCGGAACTCGGCCAGGGCGGCTTCCAGGTCATCCTCGGCCAGTAGGGCTTGGCCATGGTGGGTGCGCAGGGCGGCCCGTTTGTGTTGGATCAGCGAGCAGCCCGACGGCCCCGCCAGGCAGAACCCGACGGCTGCAACGACGGCCAGGCGAGCGAGTTTTGGCGACAATCCACCCATTGCGTGTCCCTGTTAGCTATACGATGTTCCATCGGGTCGGGGTCCGAAAAAAATTTGCAAAAAACCGCCTTTTGGGGCCATTTTGGTGGGTGGTTTATCGGCCCCTATGGCCCGGCGGGCGGCTTAGCGTTTGTTGACCCTGGCGGTGCAGCCTTCTACCATGACCTCGGACGGGCGGGGATACATACTAACTGGAGCTACAAGGGGTTTGCCGTGCCTGAGCCGCGCTTTTTGCTGGCCATTCCCGTCTACAACGAGGCCCCCTACGTCCGGAGCGTCCTGGCTGAGGTCCGCCGGTATGTCCGGGACATTTTGGTGGTGGACGATGGTTCCACCGATGCGACGCCCGCCGTATTGGCCGGGCACAGCGGCCTGGAGGTCATTCGACATGCGGCCAACCAGGGCTATGGGCAAAGCCTGTCCGATGCGTTCGCCTATGCCATTTCGGCCGGATATGACTGGCTGATCACCCTGGACTGTGACGAGCAGCACGAGCCCTCGTTCATCCCAGCCTTTATGCGGGCCGCCCGGGCCGATGAGGCGGACATCATCAGCGGGTCGCGGTACTTGGAGGCACTGGACGGCAACAGCTCGCCGCCTGAGGATCGCCGGCGGATCAATGCAGCCATGACCCAGTTGCTGAATCAGCGGCTGGGTCTGGGCATTACCGATGCCTTCTGCGGGTTCAAGGCCTACCGGGTAACGGCTTTGACTAAGTTGTCCATCACCGAGGCCGGGTACGCCATGCCGCTGCAGATGTGGGTGCAGATCCAGCGAGCCGGGCTGCGAATCCAAGAATTACCCGTCAAATTGATCTACACCGACGCGACGAGGCTCTTCGGGGGCCCGTTGGACGACCCCGAGACGCGCTACCAACATTACCTGCAGGTGTTGGAAGCCGAGCTGGCCCGCCCATGTGCCGAGGCCTGTTGTTCCGGCTCCAACGTCCAGCCGGCCGTGTGCGGATGATCTCGCCCTGCCCCATGAAATCAACGAAGCCACTTGATTTTGGCAAGCTGACTCCGCCGGCCGATCACGGTGACGTGCTGGTGGAGCCTGCCGCCGCGGCGCTGCGGGCGATGTTGGACGACAACCGCAGGCTGGTGTCCACCTGGAAGGCCCGCGTGGTGGACCAGGATTTGGCCGAGGTGCGCCGCCGGGTTCGGCAACGCGTCGCCGGCGTGGAGAGCGATGACGTGCCGGTGGTCGTGACCGGGCATCAGCCCGAATTCATCCACGCGGGAGTGTGGGCCAAGCACGTGGTGGCCGTCCGGTTGGCTGAGGCAGCCGATGGCCGGGCGCTGAACCTGGTCGTCGATACCGACGTGCCCAAGCAGTCCGGGTTGAGCGTCCCCCACCTGGACGCTGGCCGTCTGACGGTATCGCGCGTGAATCTGGCTGAGAGTGCAGCCGGCCAACCCTACGAATGTTTGCCCGTCGTGGACCGGGCCGGTCTGGACCGGTTTGAATGGACGCTGCGCGAGGCGTTGGGCCGGCGCTTCGACGATTCAATGATGCCGGTGTTTTGCGAGGGGCTAAGGTCGGCGGGTTCGGCCGAGGATTACGTGGATCAGTCGGTCGCTGCCCGTCAACAGGTGGAGACGTGTTTTGGCGTGCGCATGCTCGAGCGGCGGGTGAGCCGATGTTGGCTGTGCCCGTTGTTCGCCGAGATGCTGCGACAGCCGGAGCGGTTCGCGGACTGCTACAACCAATCGTTGGCCCAATATCGGGGGGCGTTGGGCATCCACGGGCGGCAACGGCCGATCCCGGACTTGATCGGTGAGCGGGGCCGAATCGAACTGCCCGTTTGGGTGACAGGGGGTGACATCAAACGGCACCGATTGTTCGTCGAAAGCGACGACGGCCGGTTGCGGCTGTATGCGGACCGGCGGCCGATCGGCGCGCTGGACAAAACAGCCCTGGAAAGCTGGGAAAGCGCAGGCCAGGCCCTTTCGGCGCTGGAGGGGGTCGAGTTTCGACCCCGGGCCCTGACCCTGACGTTGTGGGCCAGGTTGTTCCTGGCCGACTTGTTCATTCACGGGATCGGGGGGGCCAAGTACGATCGCATCACCGATACCCTGATCGAGCGCTATTTCGGGATCGCCCCGCCGGGCATGGGGTGCGTCTCAGCCACCCTACGGTTACACCTGCCGCGGCAGGATGCGTCGGTCGAGGATCAGCACCGCTTGGAGCACCAATTGCGGGACTTGCGTTACAATCCGCAGCGTCATCTGGAACCGGTCGGCCAGGTGGCGGCGTTGATGCGGGCCCGCGACCGGGCTGTTGCCCGCTCTATCTCGTTGCGGGCCGGCGGATCGGCCCGGCGGACGCAGCGGCGAGAAGTTTTCGAGGAGATTCGCTCGATCGGCGAGCGTATGTTGCAGGCGTCACCCGGGGCGTTGGCTGATTTGAGCGACCGGTTGGAACGGACCCGCCGGGGGATCCAGGAGAACCGGATCGCTTCGCGGCGGGACTTTTTCTTCGCCCTGCACAGCCGGTCGGCGTTGAAAGACCTGTGCGGGGCGCTTCCGGAGCGTGAGGCATTTGTAGTATAGTACCCAACCCGGCCCAGGCCGGTGTTGAGCGGAGCCAGAGCAAGGAACCACCGATGAGCGACGAGCCGAGCCAAGGCAAGATTCACGTTGATTCTGATTGGAAGCTCGAAGCCGAGCAGACCAAGGAAGAACTGGCCGCCCAGCAGCAGGCGGCCCAGGAGCAGCGGCGCGGCCCGTTGCCCAAGGCGGGGCTGCCCGACCTGTTGAACATGATCGGCATGCCGGCCGCCATGGCCATCGGTGGATACCAGACCCCCGATGGGAAAACGGTCCCGCCGGACCTGGCGGCTGCCAAGTATCACATCGACATGCTGGAAGTCTTGGAGGCCAAGACCCAGGGCAACTTGACGGAGGAGGAAGGGCAACTGCTTACGGGCGTTCTCCATCAATTGCGAATGCAGTTCACCCAAGCGGCGACCCGGACCGGGGCGGCCGGCTCATCACCCACACCGGAGGAAGCCTGACGGGCCACCGCCCGAATGAGACCGATCCGCGTCCGGGCGGTAGCGCCGGGTTCCCTACCGAGTGACAGCCGTGATTATCCCCATAAGAACCGAAACGCCGATTCGCCGCACACCCACGGCCAACTATCTGTTGATCGCCGCCAACGTGTTCCTGTTCATTCTGCTGGATTTCAACGGGAGTGCCAACCTGTTGCAGTTTAAGGATCACTATCTGGTCCTGCATACGGTGACCCCAGCCCTGCATGAGTTCTTGACCTATCAGTTCATTCATGCCGATGGCAGCCATCTGCTGGGCAATATGGTTTTCCTGTGGGTCTTCGGCAATGCGGTCAACGGCAAGATGGGCAACGCGACGTACGTGTTGTTTTACTTGGCCTCGGGGGTCTTTGCGGCGTTTGGATTCGCCCTGTTCGCCCGGGCGGACATGCTGGGGGCGTCGGGTGCCATTGCCGGCGTGACCACCGCCTATCTGGTGCTGTTTCCGCGCAGCCACGTGACGGTCCTGTATTTCCTGTTTTTCATCGGGACGTTCGAGTTGCCGGCCCTGCTGCTGATCGGTCTAAAGATCGTGTTGTGGGACAATGTGATCGCCCCGCAGATCGCCGGTGCGGGCAACGTGGCCGTCGGGGCCCACCTGGCTGGGTATCTGTTCGGGTCTGTGGTGACGTTGGTGCTGCTGGCGGTTCGGTTTCTGCCGCGGGACCAGTTCGATATGTTGGCCCTGGTCAAACGTTGGAACCATCGGCGGGCGTACAAGTCGGTGATGGCCGACCCGCAGCAACAGGCCCAGGCCCGCTTCGGCCGGGTGGCCCAGCCGGTGCGGACCCCCCAAGAGGAAGCGGCTGAGCAGGCTCGCCGGGATGAGATCGGCGCCCTGCGGGCCCGCATCAGCGAATGTCTGGACCGCGGCGACGTGGGGGCAGCCGCCACCCTGTACGAGCAGTTGATCGGTCTGGACACGTCGCAGACGTTGTCGGCTGCCCAACAGATCAGCGTGGCCCGGGAGTATTACGGCACCGGGCGGACGCCCCAGGCTGCGGCTGCGTTCGAGCGGTATCTAGCCAACTATGGTCGGGGCGGCGACGCGGACGAAATCCGCTTGCTGCTGGGTATCATCTACGCCCGGGACCTAAAACAGTATCGACGGGCTGAGGAATACCTGTCCGGGGCCCTGCCCAGATTGAGTGACACAGCCCGGCGCGACCAGTGCAGCCAATGGCTGACCCGCGTGCAGCAGGCCCTGACCAGACCGGTCGACGGCACGGCTGGGGGGTGAGGTTGCATTTGGCAGACGTATTGGGTTGTCGGTGTGGGGCGGGGGCTTGGGCCTCGCTTTTTGGCCACGGGTCGGTGGGTGAGGGTGGCGGCGACTTGGTGCGTGTTGGCCCGGGGACCTTTTGGTCGCGGGGCCTGGCTGGCCATGTTCACCGGTTGAAAACCGGTGCCACAATT
>JBHHVM010000247.1:0-5526 GCA_046754265.1 Phycisphaerae bacterium | reverse complement strand
GAGGGCGCAACCCGATCGTGTGGATGATACTGTGTGCCGTGTGTCAGGTGATCTGTGGCTGCGGAGATGCCGTCAAGGATGGCTTCACCGGGGGCGTCGAAGCCGGCATCAGCAGCATCGTCGTCACCCTCCTGGAAGAAAGCATCGCCAACGCCCGCGACCAATAGCCCGATTCCCCCCGGAGTTTGCCCGCACTACGCTCATAGACTCCCTGAAACCAAGCGCGAGCCGCGAACTTTAAGTTCGCGCGGACTTCAGAACTAGGGGCGCCGGAATAGGCTCCGACAAGAACTCAATAGCCGCGCGGACCCCAGCCCACCCGAACCCGCAATTCCCCAGAGCATCGGGCAACGCGGGCGTCAACTGAACGGGTCGTGGACCACTTCCTGACCGCAATACATACACTTGGGGAACCGCTTGGCGATGGTCCGCCCGCACCCGGGGCAGGCGTGGGCATTGGCCTTTCGGACTTTGCCATCCAGTCGGCCATCGGTCAGATCGATGTCGTTGACCCGCTGGACCAGTTCTTCCTCGCTGACGTTGAGCTTGTCGCGCAGGATGGTCCAGAGCGCTTCGCAGACCAGAAGGGCCCGGTCGCACTTGGCCTCCACCTCGGCTGCTGACGACTTGGCCTCGCCCGCTTTACGGGACGCCGACCCGGCAGCCTGCACCGCCGCGACACTGTTTAGCGCCCAAAAAGCGCTCATCACACACCTCCTTCAGATTGACAGGTCGAACGGGACCACACGCGACGACCAACCCCCGCCGAAGCCGACTCCAGTTTATCACAGCCAGGAATCCATGACAGTCCAATCGCTGGTGCGAGAATCCCTTCCCTCGCTGGTGCGAGAATCCCTTCCCTCGCTGGTGCGAGAATCCCTTCTCGCACCCCGCCAGATCGGCCTGTGCCGCCGCCGCTTCCGCAGGCCGACCCGCAACGGTATAGTCAACACCATGCCCGACCCGTCCTGCACCACGAACGACGTATGGAGTGTTGGCCGCCTGCTGAAGTGGACGACCGATTTTTTCGGCGACGCCGGCCTGGACGACCCCCGTCTATCGGCCGAGCTGTTGCTGGCCCATGCCCTGGACTGCAAGAAAATCGAGCTTTACACGCGGTTCGACCATCAGCCCGACGACTCGCAACTGGCCACGTTCCGCGGCTTGATCCAAAAGGCAGTTCGGCACGAACCGATCGCCTATTTGATCGGGCGCAAAGAGTTCTATTCGCTGACCTTCGAGGTCACGCCCGACGTGCTGATCCCCCGGCCCGAGACCGAAGCGTTGGTCGAACAGGCCCTCGCCTTCTGCCGGGGCCGCCCGTCGGGGCCGATTCACTTTTTCGACCTGGGCACCGGCAGCGGGTGCATCGCGATCACCATCCTGACCCAGGCCGCCGACACGCTGGCGGTGGCCGGCGACATCTCCCAACCCGCCCTGGAGGTGGCCAGGCGAAACGCCCAACGCCACAGCCTGGAAGACCGGATGACCCTGGTGCGGGCCGATGGAATACACTTGCCCGCCGACGTCGTACCGCCCGGGGGATTCGATCTGATCGTTTCCAACCCACCGTACGTGGCCGATCAACAAGCCGACCAGCTCCCGGCCAACGTGCGCGAACATGAACCTCACCAAGCCTTGTTCGCAGGCCCCGACGGACTGGCCGTTTATCGAAAGCTGCAAGCAGAGGCGCCGCCCATGCTCAAACCGGATGGCTTGATGCTGGTTGAGATCGGCGCCGGAATGGATAACGCTGTTATTGACGTGATGCGTGACGGCGTCGCCTTTGAGCACGTCGGAACGTGGTCGGATGGAGCCGACCCCCACGATCGCGTGCTGGGATTCAAGCCTGCATCCCCCGGCAACGACAAGTCCTGAATCGCACCGGTCACCCGACCGGTCAAGGAGATCAGTAGCGTGGATTATTTCGAGATCAACGGCGGAAATCGCTTGCGGGGAAAAGTCTCCATCAGCGGATCCAAGAACGCAGCCTTACCGATCATGGCAGCCTCGATTCTGTGCGAAGGGGAAACCGTTCTCAAGAACGTGCCGGACCTGCAGGACGTGGGCCGGATGCAGACCTTGCTGGGCCGGCTAGGGGTCCGCTGCCAACGGGACGCCGAGGGCGACCTGCACCTCCGCGTGGAAGACGAAATGAATTGCCACGCGCCCTATGAGCTGGTCAGCAAAATGCGGGCCAGTATTTGCGTGCTGGGCCCGCTGTTGGCCCGGCGGAAGCGGGCCCAGGTCTCCATGCCGGGCGGGTGCGCCATCGGCGATCGGCCCGTCAACCTGCACATTCAAGGCCTGCAGGCCTTGGGCGGAGATTTCGACTTGGTCAACGGCGACATCCTCATTAAAGCCAAGCGACTTCGCGGGGCTGAGTTGTTCCTGGGCGGGCCTTTTGGATCCAGCGTCACCGGCACCGCCAACATCATCATGGCTGCCACCCTGGCCCAGGGTCGGACGGTCATCGAAAGCGCCGCCTGCGAGCCTGAGGTGGTGGACCTGGCCGACTTCCTGAACGCAGCCGGGGCTCGCATCACCGGACAAGGGACACCGCGTGTCACCATCGACGGAGTCGAAGCGCTCAAGGGTGTCGAACACCGGGTGATCCCCGACCGCATCGAAACCGGGACCATGATCATCGCCGCCGCCATCACCAACGGCGAGTTGGAACTGACCAACGGCCGATTGGAGCACATGCTGGCGGTCGTGGACCGGCTCAGACAAGTCGGTGTCACCATCGAGCGGGCCGAGACCGGCATGTCCGTAGCCTCGTCCCGCCGCTTGGAACCGGTGGACCTGACCACCCAACCCTACCCCGGCTTCCCCACCGACCTGCAAGCCCAGACCATGACCCTGTTGTGCCTGGCCGACGGCAACAGCGTCATCACCGAAAAAATCTATCCGGACCGCTTCCTGCACGTGGCCGAGCTCAACCGCATGGGGGCCCACCTGCGCAAGGAAGGGCCCACGGTCATCGTGCAAGGCGTCAAGAAACTGGTGGGCGCCCCGGTCATGGCCAGCGACCTGCGGGCCTCGGCCGCCCTGGTCCTGGCGGGCTTGATCGCCAAAGGCACCACCCGAGTCCACCGGGTTTATCAGATCGACCGGGGCTACGAGAGCGTCGAGAAGAAACTGGCCGCGGTAGGGGCCGACATTCGCCGGTTGACCGAACCGGCGTCATAACTTGGCACCCCCAGCCAAGTCGAGGCCGCGATGGGCACATGGCAGGTGACTCTGAATGGGTGACGCCGACTGTGGATTCGAGTTGCGGGACCACACAGCCGACATCGCCTTGTTCGCTTGGGGAACCACACCGGACAAACTCTTCGCCGCCGCCGCTACGGGCCTATATGCCGCCATCGGCGAGCTTCACGGGACCGGCCACAAGCTACCCGCCACCACCAACCTGCAGGGGCGGGATCAAGTAACCCTATTGGTCGATTTTCTGTCCGAATTGCTGTTCAAGTTTGAAACCGCCCACGTCTGGATGGTCGATCCGCGCTTCGAGGAACTGACCGAAACTCACCTGCGTATGACCGGATTATTCGAACCCCTGGATGTCAACCGGTGTCAGTACGATCGGGAAGTCAAGGCGGTCACCCATCACAACCTGGCCATCAGGCCCATGCCCGGCAGGCTGGAAACCACGATTATTCTCGACATTTAGGCGTTCTAACAAGACAAGTGCCACAAGACATGCGCCACAAGACATGCGCCACAAGACATGTGGCACCGGTTTCTAACCGGTGAAACAGACCGGAAAACTACCCGACACCTTATTTGCGACCGGTCGGACCAGGACGCGGATCAACCGCACCCTCCGTACGGGTACTAGGCCCGTCCTTCAGGACGGGTGAATCAGCGTCCTACCCCCAACCTCCAAGCCCGCTTCAGCGGGCTTCTCCAGGCCGGGCTTCAGCCGCCGATACTGTCACGGACCCCCCGACACCTTTTCTCGCACTATTCAATTTTGTCTACGCCCGGGCAGCCCCGATAAAGGCAGCCGCTCGTTTGGCATCCACCGGGCGGTCGGCTCGACCTTCGGGTTTGAGACTGCTGCCCACGATGACCCCGTCAGCCACCGCCAGGATACCCGCCACCGTTTCGGCTGTGGCTCCGCTTCCAGCCAGGACGGGCTTGTCGGGCACTGCCTGTTTGACTTTCTCGACCGCGTCGAGGTCGACGGCTCGCCCGGTGGTGCTTCCCGTGACGATCAGCCCGTCAGCCAAACCTCGATAGGCGGTCTCCTCGGCCGCCAGGGCGATGTCGGTTTGGCTGATGGGTGTGGCGTGCTTGACGTGAACGTCAGCCAGGATGGCGATATCCGCCGCCAATCGTTGACGGGCCCGAAGCGTCTCATCGGCCCGGCCAACGAGCCAGCCCTGGTCGCCCGCCGACACGCCGATGTGGACGTTAACCCTGATGAACGACGCACCAGCCGCCACCGCGATGCCCAAGGCCGCCTGGGCATCGTTCCGCAGGGCGTTGATCCCCACCGGAAGTGACACCGCCTGGCCCACCTCAGCCGCGATGATGCCCAGGGCTGCGATGGTCACCGGCTCCAAATGATCCGCGCAAAAGGGCGCGTCGCCGAAATTCTCGATCATCAAAGCGTCGAATCCCGCATCGGCCAGCACGCGGGCATCAGCCACCGCATGAGCGATACAATCGCGGCGGCTCAAGCGATGCTGCGGGCTGCCCGGCAACGCGGGCAGATGCACCATGCCGACCAGAAAGGGTGTTGGGGGGCTAAACATCGTGGCGGTTCATTCCATTGGATCGAGCCGAGAATCGGCGAAACCCGATCAGCCAAGGATTCGGGTCACGTCTTGCCGTTGCGGCGGAACACAGCCACGATGTCGTCGATGGGGACCACGAACAACTGGTTGTCAGCCTCGAAATCGACCGGGATGGCGTTTTTCGGATTGAACAGCACCCGGTCGTAGCGCTTCAGCGGAAAATCGTCGTCCGCTTCGATCTGAGCCGAGACCGCCACCACCCGCCCGGTGATGGTGGGAATCTCAATGGAGTCGGGCAGTTCGATCCCGCCCTTGGTGCGTTTCTTGTCCTCGTCCTTCCGGATGAGCACCCGCTTGCCGAGGGGTTCCACCGTTTCCAGGGTGGATTTGCCAGCCTTGGTGGGTTCAGGCATCGGTTGACCTTTCTGCGCCGGCGGCGCGAGTTCGACTCGGCCAATTGTAGGCCCTGGTCGCCCACAGGCCAACCCGCTCGCCGAAACCGTTTGGACCTGACGGTGGCCGCAAATCAGGCCGGCGACTCGCACCGTTTCAAGATTCCCAGCAACTGGGCATGGGCGTTTGCACAAGCCGCCAGAATGGGCGTCACCGAAGCCGGCCCGTCGAGCCGGGGCAACCGGGACAGTGCCGCACCGTCGGGCTGACTGCACACGCCGCCCGCCTCGGCAATCAGCAGCGATCCCGCCGCGATGTCCCAAGCGTAGCAGCGCCGGCAATAGACCGCATCGATGGCCCCAGCCGCCACCAACGCCAGGTGCAT
>JBHHVM010000246.1:0-5543 GCA_046754265.1 Phycisphaerae bacterium | reverse complement strand
GGGGCGAACCTGTGCACATGCGGAGAGCTGTCATCTAGAATCCCATCGGCGATCAGCAAAACCTCTTCGCCGTTCTTGGGCTTGATGAAGTCCCAGGGTTTGGTTTCCAATCGGGCATCGACGGGGTCGTCACGCTTGATCCAACTGGCCCCATACTTGAGCGGGTCGGTCCTGCCGGTCACCCAGCGCAAAACCTCCACGACGGTCAGGGTTCCCCGATCAGCGTACCGTTGCGTTGGGTCGGTAAGGGGCCCGACGGTCGGCTCGTCCTGTTGAACTTGCACGCGGACCACGACCGGTGCATCGCGCAGAACCCTGGCCAATCCCGGAAGCCAGAACGCTTCCCGGGCTACCTTACCCTGGACGTCTCCGCCCATAGGCACACATAGCGCCAGGCATAGAAATGCCGCCACCTCGAGCCTCCGACCGGATGAACCAACGCAAGCGCACAGTATACCCAGGAACCTCGACAAAAACAAAGACCCGGCCTATGCGTTCGTATTGGGGGCTAAGGGGTGGTCAGGGGCGATTGCTCTACGGCTTCGAGCTTTTCATGTCGCGACGCAGGCTCTCCAGGATGTCGGCAAAACCGCCGCCGCGTAGCGATTGCATCACGTGTCCTTCGCCGGGATAGACGGTTAGTGTGGCGTCCACACCCGTGGCCTTTAGCCGTTGCCGACTGCGCTTCATGCTGACCAGCCAGCCCTCGTCGTCGCCCCCGCAGAACATCCGCACCGGTAGGGTCTTGAGGCGCTGCAGGCTCGCATCATCGTCGGTGTCAGGATAGGCGGGCACACCCAGGACGGCATGGACCCGATCCGCCAGTGCCATGGCGATGTGAAATGAACTGGCACCTCCTCCGCTGCAACCCGCGACGTAGTACTTGCCGCCTTCGACGTTGAATCGGCCGTCCATTTCTTCCATTAGTTCGCGCATATAGCCGACGCCGGTATCGGACATCCAGCCGCTTGCCGGTTTGATCAGGCTCAACACGATCCAGCCGCGCTGGGCGGCTTGTTCGCCCCAGAACAGCGTCATGCCGGTCTGGGCCGCCGCCCGACTTTGATTGCCCGGCGGAAAAGCCAGCAGGACGGGGTAGTTGCGCGTTTCGTCATAGTTCGGCGGCAGGGCCAGGTAGTAGTCCAGCAGTTTGCCATCCGACAGGTCCATTTCCTCCAGGACCTGATCGGCCGGCAGCGCAAAGCCCGGTAACTTCCGAATGTTGCTCAGGTCCTGGTCGGCCTCGATGGCATTGCGATCGTGAAAGCCCGCCCGATAGGAGTCCCGCAGTGCGGTCAAGGCCGGCTTTTCCCGGCCGGTCAGGGAATACTCACAGGCCAAATTGTACAACGCCGTCGCCCGGACGGGGCGGTACTGGGCGGCCTTGGTGTTGATCTTGATGGCCTCTTCCAGCTTGCCATCGGCGTGCAGTGCATATCCCAACTGGAACCACGCCGAGCCGTTGTCGGGCTGCACGTCGAGTATCTTGCGCAGCGCCTGGGTCGCTTCGCTCCATTTGCCGTCGCGCACCAGGTTGGAGGCCTGGGCCATGGTCGGGAGGTTCAGATGGCCCTCTCCGCGCGCCGTCGGCAGAGGGGCCGTGGCAGTCAAAGCCAATACGAATCCGGCCCAAAGCCCCCCGCGCCGATTCGGAAAATGCGTTAAGTGCATGTCTTAACCTCCCGAATAGTGGAAGCAGGTATCTCGGCGCAGACAACCGCCATTGGCCTGCAAAGGTCCTATTGGCGGAAACGCCGATCGGTCAGCCAGGCCACGGGTCAAATATCAGGAACCTGTGGGGCGAACGCCGAAAACGCCTTCGAGGATGGCTTCGGGACCGTCAAGGGAGCGTATTGTTGAAGAAGAACCTGATCTGAGAGAAGTCACCGGTGGTAATGGACCCGCTTGCATCGACATCGAATGGGAAGTTAACGGCATCGGCGGTCTGGTTGAAGAAGAACCGGACCTGGCTGGCGTCCCCGGTGGTCACTGCCAGATCTCGGCTGACGTCCCCTTGAAGCACCGCTACGGCAAACGTCGGGTTTTGCAGCGGCAGCCCGGTGCTCAGCGACGTTACCCCGGTCAGGTCCACGGTGTGCCGGTCCACGTCTGCCAGGGCTGGGTCCAGATCGATGGTCAACTCGGTGTTGCCGGCATTGAGTGAGAGCGTGGTTGCCCCGATGTAAGCCCCGCTGGCCAGGCCGTTGATCGCGACGGCCAGGCTGGCAGGGTCCACCGCTTGATTGAAGCCGACCACCAACTGTCGCGGACCGGGAATACGGGTTTCCAGAATCTGTCCGCTGACCAATCCGAAGTCGAAACTTCCCGCCGCACCGTGTTGCAGGCGGCTAACAGCCGACGCCACGAGTAGGGCAGTGCTTGTCGCCGGGCCCAGCACCGGTCCGGTCAGGGCAGCAGGGTCGCCGGCCCCGCCCGGCTTGAACAGACCGAAGGTGGCTGTGGTTTGCCCGGGGAAAGCGTCAGCGTCAAACCGGAAATTGTATAGGGTCCCCCAGCGCAGAGCGTTGGCATTGGGGTCGACAGCGAAGGTGTCGCAGGAGAAGGTGATGGATCCGGCGTTGACCGCAATGGCCCAGGGCACGTTGGAGTAGCCCTCTCCGTGACTGGCCACGTGGTGAGTGCCTTGATTGGACACCGTGACGCCCAAAGGTATCGGGACGCTAAAAGACTGAATGGCCCGATCCATGTCCAAATTGTACAGGGCGTACTCGTATCGAAACTGGCCTCCGCCCAGGTCGGTGGCCTTGTAATCCACGTAGCAGCGTCCGTCGGAATCAGCGTTCGGGTTGTTGGGCTCTACGGTTCCTCCGATGACCGTCCGGGCACCGCCCCAGGCATCCAGGGCTGGACCCACAGCAGGAGGCGTGGCGAGTCCGCTCATGGCAAAAGTCCAGGTCCCCAGGGGAGCGCCCGAGGGCGTCACTTCTTTCCACACCAGGTTGTTGGTATGTTCGACGTCATCCCACGCAACGTAGTAACTCTCGGAGTAGTAGGTGGCCCCGGCATTCAAGGTCGTGTCCAGGTCGTCGTCGTGTACCTGAAGGCGGTGGTCGATACCGTTGTGCCCGCCAGCGCCGATGTCCAGGTGCGATCCGATGTAGGTATACGCTCCGGTCCAGGGATTGACTTCGCTGCGCGGGCCCAGCACGCTCTGTAACGCGTTGAGCTGGGCACCGTAGGTGTCCGTGCAGCCCACGCCCAGCAGGGACCCGGATCCGGGAAACACACAATTGGTTGGGCCACAATTCTCTTGATTGGTTGAGAAAAAGCCGTGCTTAAGCCAGGACTGGCCAATCTGCTCGAAGCGATCATCTTTGAGCCGGAATAGATTCGTGGCGATGAAGGGGTGGTTTTCACTAGGATTCTCAAACCAATCCATGGGTGCATCACCGACGTTCAGGGAGGTGGTGGTCAAGGCGCATCCGATGATGGAACCCTCTCGGCCGAATTGTGTCAAAAAGGCTTGTCGGCATTGGGTCACGTCCGGCCCGATCACCCCACGTTGCGATTCGGCTGAGGTGTCCACCGCCCCCGGGGCCAGTGGAAGGGTTTGGTCCACGGGCTCGGCCGTCAACTCGCTGTCCAGCGTGCCCACAAAGTTCCCGGCCAACTCAGGCCGACCCAGGCTTTGGGCCCAGGAGTTGCTGATCGAGACGACCGCCCGGGCGATTCTCAGGCGACGCGTCACTGGGTTCCAGCCCACCTGGCCCTTGCTGAGGGAAAACACTGGAGTCCCCGACCGGGCATCGGTCAGCATCAGACGCTCGCCCTCGGGGGTGGCCGAGACCGTCAGCCCGAAATCGAACAGTCGGCTGGAAAGGATTGAGCCGCCAAAGCTCAACCCTCCCAGGTGCCGAACCTCGCCGGCCACAAACCGCACCCGTCGTTCGGGGTCCACCGCGACCACCAGCGTCGATCCGGTATCGACGGAAAAACCCAGGGACAACCCGGGAACGATGGCGGCTGAGGCCGTTTCGTCCGTCTCGACCATTCGCAGGCCCAGCTTTTCCATGGCTTCCAGATCGAATGAAAGCGTGGTCGTGCCCTCCCGCACGGTCCACAGGCGATCTGTTTCGGGGGTCTGCGCCCATCCGATCGAGGCCCAAACCAACAGAATTGATGCTGCCATGGTTCGCGACATGTATCTGGCTCCCAAGCCCCGGGTCCCCTGAACCAAGCACTGGGTCAGGCGCGCGAGAAAACCCCCCCGTGTGCGCGGATGGACCTCCAAAAAGTCGGTGGTGTGGTGGCGTCCCCTCCAGGACACATCCATATCATCTCTATGGTATCCCTGGGCATCGGTCAATACAAGCCGGGCTGGGTTGGACCCCCGGGGACCGGCATATTTGATGATACCCGTCCTGATGGTATAAAATTGGCGGGCTGATCGTCCGAGAACCGTACCGGCGACGGATCCCTCGGGGTGTGGCGGGCTTCCAGAGCGTCGGCGGGGAGGGTGCTGAGCCCGTTGCCGACCGCTGCTAGGGGGTTCGGGCATGGGAATTGGGTCCATAACACTAATATGGCGTTGCAGTCATTATGGCCAGAACACGAAAGAAACTCGGTGAAATCCTGCTCAGTTGGGGGCTAATCAACGAAAACGCCCTGGCTGATGCCCTGCAGTTCGCGTCCGATCACAGCAAGCGCGTGGGGGAGGCGCTCGTCGAACTCGAATTGTGCAGCGAGGACGACGTCTGCAAGGCGTTGGCCACTCAGTTCGGATTCGAGTACGTCGATTTGGACAAGGTCGTTGAGCAGCGAAGCCTGGACCTTATTCCCACCGAGCTCATCCGCAAACACATGATACTGCCCATCGGCAATGAGGACGGGCGCCTCAAGATCGTCATTACCGACCCGTTGGATATCGACACGCTGGACCTGCTCCGCTTTCGGCTCAACACCGAACTGACGCCAACGCTCGCCCCGCCCAGCCGGGTCAAGCGGTACATCGACACGTTCGTGGACACCGACTCCGACGAGCTGTCCAAGACCATGGCCAGCATCGACCAGGAGGCCCCCGACCAGCCTCTATTAGAGGGCGAGATTGAGGGCGGCGATGACGGCGGAGGTGATGCCCCGATCGTCCGGCTGGTGAACCTGTTGATCTCCGAAGCGGTTCACAACCGGGCCAGTGACATTCACATCGAACCCATGGCGGATCGCGTCCGGGTCCGCTATCGCGTGGATGGGGTTTGTCACATTCGCGACGACGTCCCCAAGGACATGCAGGCTGCGGTCACCACCCGGTTCAAGATCCTCTCGGGCATGGACATTGCCGAGAAGCGGGTCCCCCAGGATGGCCGAATCAAGATGAAATTCGGCGACAAGCAGATTGACTTCCGGGTCAGTGCCTTGCCCAGCTACCACGGCGAGAGCGTTGTCCTGCGTATTCTGCGCCCCGAGTCGGCCCAGGTGGGCATCGAGCAACTGGGCTTCGAGGAGGACAACTACCAGGTCTTCCAGCGGATCATCCGGCGTCCCAACGGCATTTTTCTGGTCACCGGACCGACGGGATCGGGCAA
>JBHHVM010000245.1:0-5562 GCA_046754265.1 Phycisphaerae bacterium | reverse complement strand
GAGAAGTGAGAAACCAGAATTGAGAATTGAGAATGGAGAATTGAGAAGGAGGGGAATGGGAACTTGGAACTCGGAACTCGAAACTCGGAATGGAGGCAACGGCCCCCGGTAGTTCGTTCGCTCGGTTCGATTCTCGATCCGCTTGGGGCCCTGATCGGCCCGCCAGGCCCGGGGTTGACATCAAGAGCATGTCTAGAGCCAAATCGAAAAGGAGCGGTTCTTCGGTAGAGTGTGCCACGGTGGTGGGTTCCTGACGGGATATAGTTCTATCAAAGACCAGCGGTATTTTCGAGATGATGGCCGAAGGGAGCCAAGGGGGCGACCCGGGGGCCGTGGAGAAAAGACCGGCCGGCGAGGCGCCGGCCCCTGCCGGGTTTTCAAGTCTACTTCAGAGCGCTTCGTTGTGGGGCATGGACTCTAGGGGGCAGTTTTGGCATTTGGCTTTTGGGCGGCAGTGGTGTTTTCCTAGTTGGACGATTAGAGCGTGGTATTGGTTGTACGTGGTGACGTCGGGGGGGATGGCGGACTCGAAGAGGCTTTGGGTGTGGTGGTAGTCGGCGGTTGGGGGGATTAGGTGGTGGCGGCGTAGGATTCGCTGGGTGTAGGCGTCGACGACGAAGGTGGGGAGTTGGCCCGCGGAGAGGAGGATGGCGTCGGCGGTTTCGGGGCCTATGCCGTTGACGGTGAGGAGCGATTGGCGAGCTTGTTTGAGGCCCTGGGCGAAGAGGGCGTCGGGTTGGCTGTCGAAGTGTTGGGCCAGCCAGGCGGTCAGCTTCTTGAGGCGCTGAGCTTTGATGCGAAACGTTCCGGCGGGTCGAATGAGTTGGGCGAGGTCGTCGGTGGGCAGTCGGTGGATGGCGGGTAGGGTGAGGGCGTTGGCTTGGCGAAGGTATTCGATGGCCCGTTCGACGTTGGCCCAGGCGGTGTTCTGGGCCAGGATGGCGCCGATGATGATTTCGTCGCGGGTCCTGGCGGGCCACCAGTTTTGGGGGCCTAGGGCTTGGAGGAGGCGGTCGTAGATGGTTTGGAGGGGGTTGGGTGGGTCTTTAGGCATGACGGGGATTTCGGGGTTGGTGGGAAACCGATCAGGGTGTTGGCCAGATTCGATTGGGTCGGTTGGCTCTACTGTCTCGCATTATTGGGTCCGCGCGAACTGAAGTTCGCGGCTCGTTTGTTTCTTCCTTCGTGGATGTTGAACGGCTCCGGGGTTGCGTTGGCTGGGAAAAGGGGCAGGATACGGGGACGATGAGCAGGGCTCAAGGACGAAGCCAAGCGCACGGCCAGGATGGCGCCCCCCGGCGCGTGCCGGCCCATCCGTTGGAATCGCTGGTTTTCCTGCTGCCTCTTATTCTGTTTTACGAGATCGGTTCGTTGCGGCTTGGCCCGGCGTTGGAGCTTGGGCGCCAGGACCGGGTGGTGGCGTTTCAGCTTTTGCGTACGTTTTTTGAGTTGTTTGGGCCGACGGGTCGCTGGATGCCGGTGTTGGCGGTGGTGGCCATTTTGTTGGGGGCCCAGCTTGCTTCCAGGCGACGCTGGCGCGTGCGGTTGGGTGGGATTGGCTGGCTTTACGTCGAATCGGCTTTGTGGGCGGTGCCGTTGCTGGGGCTTTCGCGGGTGTTTGTGTTGCAGGCGTCGGACGGATTGGCTGGGGGGTTGTGGTCTGATCTGGTTTTGTGCGTGGGGGCGGGCATCTATGAGGAGCTGGTGTTTCGGCTCATTCTGGTGTGCTTGTTGGTGATGGTGTTTTCGGATGTCATGGGTTGGCCCGGAACCTGGACGACGTTGGTGGCGGTGGGGATTTCGGCTGTGTTGTTTGCCGCCCATCATCACCCGCCGATGGGCAGCGAGCCGTTCGAGTTGGGGCGGTTCGTGTTTCGAGCCATGGCTGGGGTGTTTCTGGGCGGGTTGTTCGTGTATCGAGGCTATGGCGTGGCGGCTGGGACGCACGTGGCTTACAACGTGTTGGTGGTGGGGTTGGCGGGGTGAGGCGGATCTCAGATGTCAGATTTCAAAGCTCAGATCTCAGATATCAAAGCTCAGATTTAAGATTTCAAATCTTGGATCTCAGAGCTCAGATTTCAGACCTCAGATTTTAAGACTCGGGTTTCAATCGTTGTGTGCGGCGGTGTAGACGGTTTTTCCGCCGACTATTGTGTGCCAGACTTTGACATTCTCTAGCTGGTCGGCGGGGATGGTCAGGGGGTCGGTTTGCAGGATGACCAGGTCGGCGAGTTTTCCTTTTTGGATGGAGCCGAGCTTGTCTTCGGCGAAGCCGGCATAGGCGGCGCCGGCGGTGTAGGCCTGTAGGGCTTGCTCGACGGTGATGGATTGATGGGGCATCCAGGTGTGGCCGGCCAGGGTTTTGGCGGTGACGGCTGCGGCGATGCCCTTGAAGGGGTTGACGCTGACGACGGGCCAATCGCTGCCGAAAGCGAGGGTGGCGCCGGCTTGGAGCAAGTCGGCAAAGGCGTAGGAGCTTCGGCAACGCTGGGGGCCCAAGGCGAGTTCGGCGTATCGCCCATCGTCGGCTTTGTGGAAGGGCTGCATGGATGCGATGACGCCCAGGCTGGCGAAGCGGCCAATGTCGGAGGGGGTGAGGTGTTGAGCGTGCTCGATGCGGTGGCGGCGGTCTTTTTTGGGGCCCGGGCCCGCGGCGGAGGCGTAGGCATCCAGGAGCAGGGTATTGGCTTTGTCACCGATGGCGTGGACGACGATCTGAAAGCCGTGGCGGTCGGCGTCGGCGATGCGGCGTCTCATTTTTTCGGGCGGGTCCGACATGGCCACCAGGAATCCGGCGGGGTATTTGGCGTCGGGTTTGGCGTCGGCGTAGGGCTGGTGCATGTAGGCGGTGCGGCTGCCCAGTGAGCCGTCCATGAACCCCTTGAAGCCAGCCAGTGTCACCCAATCGTCGTGGGCGAAGTTGCGGACGCGGTCGTAGTGGGCGGGCCAATCGTCGGTGGAGAGGAATGCGCGGATGCGCAGGGTGGCGCGGCCGGCGCGGCGGATGCGCTCATAGCCGGCGATGTCGGCGGGGGAGGCCATGTCGTGAATGGCGGTGACGCCCATGCTGTTGGCGCGTTGCATGGCCCGAAGGACGGCTGCGTCGCGGTCGGCATCGCTGAGGGGTGGGATGAAGCGGCTGACCAGGTTCATGGCGTCGTCTTTGAGGATGCCGGTGGGTTGGCCTGTTTGGGGGTCGCGCTCGATTTGCCCGCCGGGAGGGTCTGGCGGGCCGGCTTCGTCGATGCCTGCCAGTTTCAGGGCGGCGGAGTTGGCCAGGGCTTGGTGACCGTCCATGCGGCTTAGTAGGGTGGGGATGGGGCCTGTGACCGGGTCGATCCATTCGCGGGTGGGGGATTGGGGGTTGGACCAGCTTTCGACGCTCCATCGACCGCCGAGAAGCCACTGGCCCGGTTGGCGGGTGCGGGCGGCCTTGGCGACTTCGGCGATGAAGGCGTCACGATCGGGCACGTCGCGCAGGTTTAGCCGGGTCAATTGCAGACCGGCGCTGGTGATATGGGCGTGGCAGTCGATCAAACCGGGAATGACGCGGCGCCCGGCGGCGTCGATGACCTGGGTGTCGGGGCTGATGTGGGGGCGGATTTGATCGGTGGTGTCGACGGCGACGATGCGGTCGCCTGTGACCGCGACGGCTTGGGCCTGGGGTTGGGCGGGGTTGGCGGTCCAGATTTTTGCGTTGATGACGACCAGGTCGGCGGCGTTGGCGGTTGGGCCGATGGCCAGGAGCGTGGCCAGTAGGGTGCAAACCAAGGGAGATCGAAGGGTGTTGGCGGCCATGAGGGTTTTCTCCGGTTGGCGTAGTGGGTCGAAGCGACAGTGTGAAGCGTTTGGCGTGTCAGTTCAAGGGGCCTGCACGTTGGGCACCGGGGGCCTACAATAGCATCGATGAGCGAGAGTCAGCCAATCGAGGCTATTCGGGAGCACGTGTCCCGCCTGCCGAAGTCGCCGGGGGTGTATTTGATGAAGGATGCCCGGGGTCGGGTGTTGTATATCGGCAAGGCCAAGGATTTGCGCAGCCGGGTGGCGAGTTATTTTCAGGAATCGGCGGACCTGTTGAATAGCCGGGGGCCTGAGATTGCCCGGATGGCCGATCGGGTGGTGGACGTCGATTTTTTGGAGTGCGAGACGGAGGTCGACGCGCTGCTGCAGGAAAACCGGCTGATCAAGGATCTTCAGCCGCCGTTTAACGCCCAGCTCAAAGACGACAAGACGTTTCCGTATTTGGAGATCACCACCGGCGATGATTTTCCGGGCGTGTTTGTGACGCGAACGCCACGGCTAAAGGGCAGCAAGCTGTATGGGCCGTTTACCAACGTGCAGGGGTTGCGCGACGCGGTGAACGCGCTGCAGAAAGTGTTTAAGTACCGTACCTGCGAGTTGGATATCCGGGCGGACGATGAATCGCGGCGGTTCTTTCGGCCCTGTCTGTTGCACGCCATCGATCAATGCACAGCCCCTTGCGCGGAGTTGATCGGTCAGGAGGACTACAAGAAAGACATCGACCGGATGAAGAAGTTTTTGGCGTCCAAACGGTCGGTGGTGTTGCGGCAGATGAAGAAGGAGATGCAGGCTGCGTCGGAGGGGCTGCGCTTCGAGGAAGCGGCTGCGTTGCGGGACCGGATCAAGGCCATCGGGTCGCTGTCGCTTTCGGGTCATCCGGATCAGCACGTCCAGCCGGAGGTGTTTTTCGTGGACCCGGGCGAGGGGTTGGAAAAATTAGGCGAGTTGTTGGGGTTGGAGGATAGGCCTCGGACGATTGAGGGGGTTGACATCGCCACGTTGCAAGGCGACGAGTCGGTCGGGTCGCTGGTTTGTTTTATCGACGGAAAACCCTTCAAGAACGGGTACAAGCGGTTTCGGATCAAAAACGTCGAAGGGGTGGACGACTACGCCATGATCCGGGAGGTGGTGACACGGCGGTACCGATACGCAGCCCAGGGTGAGGAGTTGTACCCCGATGTGATTCTGATCGACGGAGGGTTGGGCCAGTTGCACGCCGGGTTGGAGGCGTTCGGGGATATGAACATTCGGCCGCCGATGGTGATATCGCTGGCCAAGCGGGAGGAAGAGATTTACATCCAGGCCCGGTCCAAGCCGATTCGGTTACCGCGAAACAACCAGGCTCTGCGGTTGTTGCAGCAGGTCCGCGACGAAGCCCACCGCTTCGCCCAGCATTATCATCATTTGTTGCGAAACAAGCGGACCTTCGATGCGGATGTGGAGGCGGGGCGACGGCCAACGCGCCAAGTCGTTCCGCAGCGTTGACACATAACCGTGCATTCCCATTTAGCTCGCTCGCTCTTGTATCCATCTTTCCTATCAAGGTAGAAGTATCCACCGACAAAGATAGTGGCGAGGCAACCCACAAGAAGTTGCCACGCTGCGAAACCGCAGGGTAGCATTAGCACGCCCCCTATTATCCAGGGCAGGTACTCTGATGAGGGATTCTTCGGTGGACCCGCTCGCTTTGCCAATTCTGATTTGCCACGGCCACCACCAACCCCGAGACCGCCAGATGAAACGCCCACGCCAGCGAAGCTT
>JBHHVM010000244.1:0-5578 GCA_046754265.1 Phycisphaerae bacterium | reverse complement strand
GGCGTTCCACCATCCGCTCCAACCGGATCACCGCAGTCGCAGCCACCGCCAGCGCTCTCGTCCAGCGGAGGACGATGCCCGCGTCCAAACGAGCGCAAGAGCCGCCATCCCCATCCTGTGTGGCACCGGTTTTCAACCGGTGATTATGGCAGCCCAGGCCCGTCGACAAGAGCCTCCAACGAATCCGGGCCCCAAACCTGCTCTTCAACCGAGCCGACCGCGCTCATAACGAAGAGAGACCCGACATGGCAGGCCCCGATTCACTTGGACCCTCCAGCGTCCACCGGCCAACACGCACAACGTCGCCGCCAACCCGCACCGCCCCCCGTGGCAAAAAGCGGACCCTTCGCCTCCGCGCCACACCGACAACCGAATATCTTTTGCTGGATGCAAGGTCACAAGAAGGGGACCCGCGCGTCAGTCTCCCGCCGGCAACGGCGACCCTTCCTTGGCTTCCACCGTAGGCCACCCCTGGGCTTGGCGGGGAATGCCAAAGGCTGACGTCGACAGGCCCGTATTGATGGATTTGGCCGTCAGGTTCGCAAAGACGGCCGTGGTGATCTGCGTGCCGCTCCGTTGCACCGTCACGATCTTGACCGGAAGGTGCAGACTCCGCGAAACGAAAAACTCCATCCGAACCACATCGCCGTAGAGTCGGCTCTGCACCTTGGGCTGGCAGATCAGGTGGTCTGTCTCCGGCGGGTCGCCCTCCTCCGGGGCCATCAGCACGACGGCAAAATTCCGCTGAATCTGGGCTTTCTTCTGGCCGAACGGGATGGGTATCGGCGACTGCTCGATATCGAAAAGATCGATGCTCTCGCCCGCCCCCACCACCTTGTGCTTGATCTTGTTCTTGGCCGCCTCTTTGATTTCCCACAAATCCTGGCCGTCGAAAAGATACCACTCCTGCTTGCGACTGACGATGTCATCCTGGTGCATCTTGGCGAAGTGAATATAAAACCTCGGGTTCGGCTCCATTTTCTTGTAGCGAATCTCGCCGAATTTCGTATACCGATCGTCGGCGATCGTGTCACTGATGGTGTATGAAACCTTGCACTTGAGGTCCGCCACGGTCGCACCCCGGGCTTCAAGCTGCTCCAAAACCGTGTCAATACGAGCTTGCGCAGCCTTGTCAGGCCCGTTTAGCCCCATTGCAAGAATCACCAGCCAAATCATCGATCACCTCCGGCCCGTAGCGGTCTCTTCCGGGCAAACCAGGGCGAGCAACTCTCTAAGCCCACCAAGAACATAGTCCGCCCGGTCCGCAAAATCAGGTTTAGCCCCAGCCCCTACCAGCAGGGCCGTTCGGCATCCGGCCGACCTGCCCGATTCGATATCGAACAAATAGTCCCCCACCATCCAACTGACGGCCGGCTCGCACTTCAACTCCCGGCACAGCGACAGCACCGGCTCAGCCGACGGCTTGATCGCCCCGTTGTCACGCGTGCGGATTGCATCGACAGCCAATCCGTGCTTGGCCAGCACCACGTCCACCCACCGTCTGGCGTTGCGCGTCAATATGGCCGTCTTGATCCCCCAGCCTCGCAACGCTGCCAGCGTCTCCCGGGCTCCTTCCTGAAGCTGCGATTCATGGGCCGCCCGCTTTTCGTGCCGCTCCAGAACCGCCGCTGCCTGGGCTCGATGCTCGGCGTCCATCTTGGCCATGGCTTCCAATACCGGGACCCGGTCTAGTCCCAACTCCCGCCGGATATCGTCGAAGTCCAGGTTGGGCACCGTCAGCGTCCCGTCCAGATCGAAAATGACCGCTACGGAAATATCCATGGCCTGGTCGTCTTAGACTTGCCGGGCAACGCCCGATGACTAATCCGAAAAATCGACGAAAGGCGGTTCCGTGCTGTACTGACCGTCCGAACCGGTGAATGTGAAAATGATGGTGTTGCCGCAGTCGAAGTTAATGCCCGCCTGCACCACCCGCGACTGGCCCGTCGTCAGCGGCGTGCCCTGGTCCGGGTCCAAGTATTCACCCCCAGCCGTGCCCAACACCGTCGTCTCGGTACACGGAAAAGTAATCTCGTCGACTGAAAACTCGCCAGTCACGTCGGTCAACAGCACGCCGCTGCCAAACACGCCCAATTCCGTCTGAACGGCAAACCGGGGGTCGATCAGGTCGTTCGGGGGATCTTGTAGACTCTCGTTGGTCGCATGAAACTGGGTGTCGACGTCAACGTCGCTCAAATTGATGAACCGAACCAGGACGTCCTCCTCACCTGCCTGACCCGCACCTCCGGGGACTCCCCCAACCTGTCCGTTGCTACGGGCACCACTACTGCCAGCACCAACATTGACAGATGAGGAGCAGGCTCCCAGCCACCAGGTTAGGACAATGACCAGCAGCACCGAGTGGGTGGTACGGATACCCCAGACACACGCGCGGCCTTGAACCCAAGTAGACATGACCCGCTCCATAAAGCAAAAATTATCTATTTGAATTGCAGGTGTCACGACAAGCCCTCATGATGGGTCCCCCACGGTTGCCCGCACCGGTTATAGCCAGGCCAGCAACCCCGTGCAAGCCTCGGCCACGTCGTGAGTTGTGGCCGGTCCAGCCAGCCGAAGCCCTGAACATTTGACAGGGGCACTGACTATCCTATAATGCGGCCCGCATCCGGCAGGTTGGCTTGGTCGAATGCCAGTCTTTCCGGGCTGGGTGGTGTGCGCGCACACGTTCGCCATGACGGGCGACCGGCATCAACCCACGCCGATAGCCGATAGCCCAAAGCAGTGGCTATGGGCGGCTGAGACGTGGCTGAAGGTAGGTAAGGAGTGGCGGAGTAGGGTTGGGCCTGGGATTTGGCCGGCTGGTTTTCGATGGCGGGCTCCCGGGGTCAGCAGGCGCATGGAGCGTGACCGGCACGAATGGGGAACGGATGTGATGGTTTGCCCAAAACGATGCGGAGCCTTGCACGGTGGCCGTTAGCCGGACAGGCCGCCGGGCTGCGGGCCCTTGGGCGCTCGGACGGAGATGTCCGATGCTCTAAGGCCCGGGACAGACAGCCCGAATCCGCGCCGTTACCCTTGTGGGCCCAGTCGCTGCGCCCACTTTTTCTTTGGGCCGGTCCGTTTACCGCGGGCCTGGCGTTGCGGAACTTGGACGAGCTTGATTTTGTAACACGCGATGACGCGTCAGAAACGGAATAACGAATGACTTCGGCGCCCGACATTCTCCGGTTGGTGGACTCCATCAGCCGGGACAAAAGCATCGACAAGGACCAGTTGTTCAGCGACCTGGAATCCGCTATGGCGTCGGCGGTACGCCGGACGTATGGGCAGGTGGAAGAAGTGACCGTCAACATCGACCGCCTGACCGGCCAGATCAGTGCCTCTTGTGAGGGACACGATATCAGTCTCGCGGAACTGGGCCGCATTTCCGCCCAAACCTGTAAGCAGGTGATGATTCAGAAGATTCGCGAGGCAGAGCGCAACAGCATCTTCGACGAGTTCTCACAGCGTGTCGGCACCATCGCCACGGGCACCGTGTCGCGCTATGAGGGGGGCGCGCTGGTGGTCAATTTGAATCGTACGGAGGGCTTTTTGCCGCGGAGCGAGCAGATTCCCGGCGAATCGCACCACCCGGGCGATCGGGTGCGGGCGATGATCCTGGACGTTCGCGAAGCCCCCCATCAGGTCAAGATCGTGCTAACTCGCTCCCATCCCGACTTCATTCGCCGGCTGTTCGAGCTGGAAGTGCCGGAGGTGGGCGAGCGGATCATCGAGATACGCGAGCTGGCCCGCGAGGCTGGCTATCGCACCAAAGTCGCGGTGACCTCGATCGACTCGAAAGTGGACGCAGTCGGGGCCTGCGTGGGCGTTCGAGGCAGCCGTATTAAGAACATCGTGGATGAATTGGGCGGCGAGAAGATCGATATCGTTCGCTGGAATGAATCGTCGCAGGTTCTGATATCGAATGCCCTCAAGCCGGCCGAGGTGCAGGAAATCGCCCTTTGCTTCGAGTTGGGGCGCGTGACGGTTGTGGTGGCCGAGGACCAACTTTCGTTGGCGATTGGCAAGCGAGGTCAAAATGTCCGACTCGCCGCTCGGCTGACAGGCTGGGACATCGATATTCTGACCCCGGCCGAATACAACAGGAACCTCGATTCCATCGAAAAGGGTCTGCGTGAAGTCGGCGTGGAGGACCTGCTGCTGGACAAGATGATGGCCATGGGCATGGTGTCGCTGATGGACGTCGAGGAAGTTGGGGCTGAGCCGCTGGTGAATGAGTTGGGAGTGGATGAGGAATTCGCGGCCAAGATCGTGCAGGCGGCCGGTGAAGCAGCCCGGCGATTCGCTGCGGAGCGTGAGGCGGAAAAGGCGGCTGCTGCCGCTGCGGCGGAAGCTGAGAAGGAGGCGCAGGCGGCCGCTGCAGACGCACAATCCGACGCGGCAACCGACGCCGAGGCGACACCAGCCAATGCCGATGAAACCGAGCCGCCGGCCGACGAAGAGGCTGCTGCCGCCGGTGATGAGGCTGCGGGAGACGAAGGACCAGAATCAGCCGTGACTGACACAGAGCCGGTTGATGACACCGATCTGGTCGCGGGGTTGGCCGAGCCGATTGCGGGCCAAGAAGAAGGCATTGCAGGTCAAGAGGCGCAAGCGACTGCGACCGAGGCTGAGGGCGACCAAGGGGTCAACGACTGAAGCCGGCGTCAAGAACGTCCATCGCGTTTTCGGTGGTCGGGCGGCGGATAGGCTTTCGATGTTTTGAGGAGTTGTTTGTGGCCGAAAAGATGCGCGTTCACATCCTGGCGAAGCAGTTGAACGTCAGCAGCAAGGCCATCCTGCTAAAATGCGTCGCCGAGGGCTTGGCGGTCAAGAACCACATGACGGCTTTGGGCCCCGGTCTGGAGGCGACGATCCGCGAGTGGTTCAGTGAGGGCGCTCACGCGAACACGATTGAGACGGCTGAGCGCGTGGACTTGAAAAAGGTGCAGGTCCGCAAAGCGCGGACCAAGCGTCGCACCGCCGCCGCTGACGTGCCGGAGACATCCGACCAAACTGCCGTCGCGGTCGAGGAATCTCCATCGGCGAAGGTGCTGGTCGAATCCGCCGAGCCAGATGGGGCGGATGTTTCGACGTCTCCGGTCGCGGACGAACTTGGGCCTGCGGTGTTGGAACCGCCGACGGCCCCGCCCGAAGAACCCCCCCTTGAAACCGAGGCTGAGCATCCAGCGGTCGAGCCGGAGCAGGCGGCGGCTGAATCGTCGCCGGGGCCCGCTGACGGGACGACCATTACTGAGTCGGACGCTCCCCCATCGGTTCAGCCCGTCCTGCCGGCCGGTCCGCAAAACGTCCCGGCACCGGCCAAGTTGCAGGGTCCAAGGGTGGTGCGCTATGAAGCACCGGATCGTAGCTACAGCCCGCCACCGCGGGCGCCGCGGCGCCGCCCGGAACCGCCGGGGGCGATTCCGCCCGGCCCGGAGCCCAGCCGTCCGGATCGTCCAGATGGCCGACGGGGTAAACCGGGCGATCAACGAGGCCGGGGCAAAACAGCGAGTCCGCGCCGGGCAGCGTCGCCCCGCACCTCGGAGGCGGACGGGGCCCTCGAAAAGCTTAAGGA
>JBHHVM010000243.1:0-5586 GCA_046754265.1 Phycisphaerae bacterium | reverse complement strand
ATGCTCCTCGGGCCGATCGTACACCCGCCGAGTAGGATTGAAAAAGAACCCGTCACCTCGCGCCATCGCCCCCGCGTCCCTTGTTCGTTGCCCAGGACGCGCCCAGTCCGGTAGCGTCCAGGCCTCGTTGCTTTATAATCGATTCCAATGATCCAGAACCCCGACCTACCGCCCGTGGCCATGAACGTCGGCGCCGACGGCGTTGCATCCTGCCGGCTGACGGGCGGACCGATCACCCTGGACGCCCTCGACGCGGCCTTGGACCATCCCATCCGCGTCGAGATTGACGCAGCCATCTGGTCGCGCATCGAGGCGGGCCACGCCGCCGTGCAGCGCATCGCCGCCGGCAACACACCCGCCTACGGCATCAACACCGGCTTTGGCAACCTCTGCACCAAGTCGATTCCGCCCGACCAACTCGCGGCCCTGCAAACCAACCTGATCCTCTCCCATGCCGTTGGCGTGGGAGCGCCGGCTCCCGATGCCATTGTCCGCTGGATGCTGCTCTTTAAGATTCACGCCCTGACACACGGCGTCAGCGGCATTTCCCGCCCCACGCTCGAGTGCATGCTGCGCCTGCTCCAACACGACATCCTGCCGATCATCCCCACCCAGGGGTCCCTCGGAGCAAGCGGTGACCTGGCCCCCTTGGCCCACATGGTCCTGCCCATGATCGGGCGAGGGCAAGTCATCCTCAACGGACAGCCGGTTCCAGCCCAGCAGGCATTGGCTGATGGTAACATCCCCACCATCACGTTGGGACCCAAAGAAGGCTTGGCCCTGATCAACGGCACGCAATTCATGAACGCCTACGCCGCCGCCATGGTCATCCGGGCCCGACGTCTGGTCAAACATGCCGACATCATCGCCTCCATGTCTCTGGAAGGCATCCGCGGCAGCCTCAAACCCTTCGACGCCAGGCTGCACCAGCTGCGCCCCCATCCCGGCGCTATCGCCGCGGCCGACAACATACGCCGCCTCATGACCGACAGCCAAGTGCTCGAGTCCCATGCCAATTGCGACCGCGTTCAGGACCCTTATTCGCTCCGCTGTGTCCCCCAGGTTCATGGGGCCATCCGCGATGCCCTGACTCACGCCGCTGGGGTGGTCCAAACTGAAATAAATGCCGTCACCGACAACCCGCTCATCTTCGACGACGGCGAGGTCGTCAGCGGCGGCGGCTTTCACGGTGAACCCCTGGCTCTGGTCCTCGACTACCTGGCTATCGCCTTGTCCGAGCTGGCCTCGATCAGCGAACGACGCGTCTACCTGCTGCTCTCCGGAGTGGACGATTTGCCTCAACTGCTCATGCAAAACACCGGCATCAATAGCGGTTTTATGGTCCCGCAATACACAGCCGCCGCCCTGGTCAACGAAAACAAGGTCTTGGCCACGCCCGCGTCGGTTGATTCCATCCCCACCTCGCTAGGCCAGGAAGATCACGTCAGCATGGGGGCGACCTCCGCCACCAAAGCCTGGCGCATTCTCGAAAACACCGAGACCGTCCTGGCCATCGAGCAGATGTGCGCCGCCCAGGCCATCGACTACCGCCAGCCCCTGCTGCCCGGCATCGGCCCCAGAATCGCCCACGCCCAGGTGCGCCAAGTCATCTCCCACACTGAAAAAGACCGCCTCTTCGGTGATGATATCGAAGCGTCACTCGCCTTGCTGCGCTCGCAGGCGTCCATCAATGCCGTCGAAGACCAACTGGGGATACTACATTGAGACCATGCTATGCTCTGTACCTGGACAAGTCCGGCGCCTTTCACCGGGAGAGCCTTCAATTACCGGCCAGGCAGGACGCGGCCGGCAAGTCGTCAAGAACAGCCAATACGCCATCGTCGGAGTCACGACCATGACCGCCGCCACCACCGGTTTTGACATTGGCACGCCCAAGAGTGTCCGCGCCCCACGTGGCCCGAACAAGACCTGCAAAACCTGGCAGGCTGAGGCCGCAATGCGCATGTTGATGAACAACCTGGACCCGGAAGTGGCCGAAAAGCCCGACCAACTCATCATCTACGGCGGGTCTGGGAGGGCTGCCCGCTCCTGGCCCGACTTCGATCGCATCGTGGCTGCGCTGAGAAACCTCGAAGCCGACGAGACCCTGCTGGTCCAATCCGGTAGGGCGGTGGGTGTCGCCAAGACCCATCCCGATGCCCCCCGCGTGCTAATCGCCAACTCGTTGATCGTTCCCCACTGGGCCGACTGGGACGAGTTCCGCCGCCTCGAAGCCCTGGGCCTGACCATGTACGGGCAAATGACGGCTGGGAGCTGGATCTACATTGGCACCCAGGGCATCCTCCAAGGCACGTACGAGACGTTTGGCGCCGCGGCCCGGGCCCATTTCGACGGCTCCCTCAAAGGCAAACTCATCGTCACTGGCGGGCTAGGTGGCATGGGCGGTGCCCAACCTCTGGCTGCCACCATGAACCAGGCCGTCTGCCTGGTGGCTGAGGTGGACCCGACCCGCATCGACAAACGCCTGCACGATAAGTACCTCGACCAAGCCGCCGACAACGTCGACCAGGCCATCGGGTGGGCCTTGGATGCCAAAGATAAGGGTCAAGCTCTGTCAGTCGGTGTGTGCATGAACCAGGCCGATCTGTTGGCCGAGCTCATCGAGCGAAACATCACGCCGGACATCCTCACCGATCAGACTTCGGCGCACGACGCCTTGGAAGGCTACGTCCCCAACCAGATGACCTTCGACCAGGCCGTCGAACTTCGCCAAACCGATCCCGACCGCTACGTGGCCCAGTCCATGCGGACGATGGGACAGCACGTCCAGGCCATGCTCGAACTCCAACGGCGCGGAACCGTCACCTTCGACTACGGCAACAACATCCGAGGTCAAGCCCAGCTCGTCGGTGTGAACGACGCATTCGACATCCCCGGCTTCGTGCCCGAATACATCCGCCCCTTGTTTTGCGAAGGGCAGGGCCCATTTCGCTGGTGCGCGCTGTCGGGCGACCCAGCCGACATCGCCCGTACCGACCGGGCCGTCCTCGAGACCTTCCCCGAAAACGAGCACCTGTGCCGTTGGATACGCTTGGCCGGCCAGAAGATCGCGTTTCAGGGGCTGCCCTGTCGCATCTGTTGGCTGGGCTACGGGCAGCGCGACAAGATGGGCCTGGTCTTCAACGACCTGGTGGCCAAGGGCGAGGTCGGCGCACCCATCGTCATCGGCCGCGACCACCTCGACTGCGGCTCGGTCGCCTCACCCAACCGCGAAACCGAGGGCATGAAAGACGGCTCCGACGCCATCGCCGATTGGCCCATCCTCAACGCCCTGCTAAACACCGCCTGCGGGGCAAGCTGGGTCAGCATTCACCACGGCGGGGGGGTCGGCATCGGCTATTCCATCCACGCGGGCCAGGTCATCGTCGCCGACGGCACGCCCGAGGCAGCCGCCCGCCTAAAAAGAGTCCTCACCGCAGACCCAGCCACGGGCATTTTCAGGCACGTCGACGCGGGGTATGAAAAAGCGGAACAGGTAGCAGCCGAATGCACGGTCCAGATACCTAGGTAAATCATGACTGTGAATCCCGCGCGCTGGGATATGTCATCAACAGAAAAGGGATCGGAGGAGACGCCGATGCGAGCGAAGGATGATCAATTCGTCGTGAATGATAGAACCATGGTTTGTCACCGCGCATTCTGTCAAAGTGCAAAGCTGATTGGTCAAGGTTGGCGAGTTGCCGATTCAGTCAGAACAGCTCGGGATGAAGGATTCAACCAGTGTAGCAACTGCAAGCCCTTCGTATTCTTGGTCGGCGATACAGACCTGATGCTTCTCCACATGGGCGACCGTCGATTCGCGCGAACCAAGATGTCCAGACTCTTCGACACAGTAGAAGCAGCCTACCGTTCTGGCTTTGAATCTAGAGGAGGATGCTGCAACCCCCCGGGAATCAATGAATACCTTAACCGATTGGAGTCCAAGTTGGAGCAAGAGGAAGAGGAAGAGGAAATGTGATGTAGGGTGGGTTTCACATAGTGCCGATGGGACTATAGAGATGGAAAAAGTCGTCTGCATCATCAGACGCCCCGAGGGACACAACCGACGCTGCGAACCGACAGATGAGGAAGCTCGAGCCATACGTGTTTGGACCGAGCGTACCAGGATTTGTCTCGAACTCGAGGACGGTCGTGAAATCTACTTCCCGGCGACGAACATGCGCCGTCTCCGCGGCGCACACGAGGAACAGCTTGCAGAGGTTCAAATCACCTCCGAGGGCGCAGCGCTTCGCTGGGAAAACCTCGACGAAGACCTTACCATCGAAGGCATCCTCGCCGGTCGATGGCGTTCGTAAGCCCGGCTCCTCGATTCACCACCGACCCCCTGTGTCCCATGTCATTACAACCTCACCGGCAACCTGTCGGGCATCTGCCCAGAATGCGGCCGTCCTCTTGGCCAGCTTGCTTGAGGGTTTGGCGACCTCGAACCGACTATGTGATCCACAGGTGAAGGGTGGGGGCGGGCCTACTCGTCGGATACGATGATCCCGTCGCGTAGCGTGATGACCCGGTCGCAACGCGAAGCCACGTGAGCTTCGTGGGTGACCATAAGAATGGTCATGCCTTGATCGTGCAGGCGGTCAAAAATGTCCAGGATCATCTCACCGGTGGCGGTGTCCAGGTTGCCGGTGGGTTCGTCCGCCAGCAGAATCAGCGGATCGTTGATCAGCGAGCGAGCGATAGCCACCCGTTGTTGTTGCCCGCCCGACAGCTCCATGGGGCGATGATGGGCCCGATCGGACAGACCGACCATCTCGATCAGTTCCCGGGCCTTGGCGTGACGCTCCAGCGGGGCCACCTTTTGATAAAAGAGGGGACCTTCCAGGTTTTCAATGACGGTCAACTGCTGAATCAGGTTAAAATTCTGAAACACGAACCCAACGTGCTGCCCGCGGATGTCGGAAAGGGCGTCGTCGTCCAGCAGTGACACATCCTGTCCGCCGAGCAGATAGCGCCCCGTGGTGGGGCGATCCAGGCAGCCCAGGATGTTCATCAGCGTGCTCTTGCCCGAGCCGCTCTGGCCGCAAATCGCTACCGATCGGCCCGGTGCGAAATCGATGGCGATGCCGCGCAGGGCCTGGACCAATACATCGCTGCCCGGTTTGGAGTAAGTCTTGGTCAGGTTGGAAATCGAGGCGATGCAAGGGCTGTCCTGGGCCACGGGGATGGACCGCTCGGGCGCCCGGCTAGTGGGCATGACCGGTCGCCGCTTTCTTGTGCTTGCCTGCCGGCCGCCCTTTTCCGTATTGCCCCGGAGGGCGCTTGCCGCCTGGTCGCGGGCGGGCGCCTTTTGCTTTCGCTGCCCGATCTTTGGCGGAGCCCGCCTTGGGCTGCACCTCGGGCAGGCTTTGGCGCACCGAGTCCGACACGGCTAGCAGCACGCGGTCGCCCGCCTGCAGACCGTCGCGGACCTCGGCGAACTCATCGCTGGAGTGACCGACGTGAACCTCCACCGGCGCGGGATCGCCGCGACGTTGGCGAAACACAAAGTGATGACCGCTCTTGGTAAAGACGGCCTGTACCGGGACCGCCAGAACATCTTCCATCTGCGTCACGACGATGTCC
>JBHHVM010000242.1:0-5616 GCA_046754265.1 Phycisphaerae bacterium | reverse complement strand
ATCCATTCCGCCGCGGGTGCTGGCGTTCATGGCGGAACTGGAGACGGAGCTGTACCGCATGGGCATACCGGTCAAGACGCGGCACAACGAAGTGGCCCCGGGCCAGTATGAGATCGCCCCGACGTTTGAGAACGCCAACGTGGCCTGCGATCACCAGATGGTGCTGATGGAGAGTATCAAGCGGATCGCGCCGCGATACGGGATGCAGGCCATCCTGCACGAGAAGCCGTTCGCCGGGCTCAATGGATCGGGCAAGCACAACAACTGGTCGATGACCACCGACACGGGGGTCAACCTGCTGGATCCGCAGGAAGAGACGCACACCAACATGGAGTTTCTGGTGTTCCTTTGTGCGGTGATCCGGGCGATCGACCTGCACGCCGAGCTGTTACGGGCGTCGATCGCGTCGGCGGGCAACGATCACCGTTTGGGGGCCAACGAAGCCCCGCCGGCCATCATCTCGATTTTCCTGGGGGACATGCTGACCGACATCATCCAGCAGTTGGAGAACGGCATTCCCAGCCGGACGTTGAAGGGCGGGGAGATGACGCTGGGGGCGACTTCGCTGCCGCAAATTCCGCGGCATTCGGGCGATCGCAATCGGACTTCACCGTTTGCGTTTACGGGCACCAAATTCGAGTTTCGGGCGGTGGGCTCATCGGCCACGTCGGCCTGGCCCAACACGGTAATGAATACCATCGTGGCTGAGTCGCTGGATTATCTGGCGACGGAGTTGGAGAAGACGGCCGGGCCTGATCCGTCGGCCAAGAAGCTGGAATCGGCGGTCTGTGACTTGCTTAAGGAGATCATCAAGAAGCATAAGCGCGTGATCTTCAACGGGGACGGGTATTCGGCTGCGTGGTATGAGGAGGCCGACCGGCGGGGCCTGCCGAATCTGGAACATTCGGCGGTGGCGATCCCTAAACTGGGCGAGGCCCAATCGGTGGCCCTGTTCGGGCAGTACAAGGTTTTGGATAAGGCGGAGGTCGACAGTCGGGTCACCGCCTATCTGGAGAAATATGCCCTTCAGATTCTCATCGAGGCTGAGTGTATGGTGCTGATGGCCAGGCAACTGATTTTGCCGGCGGCGCTGAAGCACCAGCAGCGCATGGCGGAGGCGGCGTCGGCGGCCGAGACGGCCGGGGTGGGTTGTGCTTCTCAGAAGGCGGCGTTGCAGGAGTTTGTGGGGCTTGTGGACCGTATCGGCACAGCCCTATCGGCATTGGCCACCGTAGACGATCACGAGGAGCCGGACCCGATCAAGCACGCCGAATACCTGAGAGCGGAAGTCATACCGTCGATGGCCACGCTGCGGGAAGCAGCCGACGAACTGGAGATTCGAGTGTCGGCCGACCTGTGGCCGCTGCCGTCGTACCGGGAGATGCTGTTTATTAAATAGCGAAAGTCGAAAGTCGAAAGTTGAAAGGCTTGGTCGGGTTCAGAGTCATTCGGCGCCGGTTGGCCCGGTGTTTTCGAGGATGGCGATGATGGCCACTACGCAGAGGCATTGGGCGGCGACGGCGACGGCGTAGGGCCAGGTTGCCCGGGGCAGGGCCAGGGCGGACATGGCCGTGGTGGCGGTGGCCAGGTAGATGGTGCCGACGGCGGCGCGGGGGGATAGGCCCTTGTCAATGAGGCGGTGGGAAAAGTGGCGGTGATCGCCGCGAAAGGGGCTGGCCCCGGCCCGGATGCGGTGGTAGCAGACGCTGATCACGTCGTAGAGGGGCACAGCCAAGACGACGAGAGGGACGAAGACGCCGAAGGGGGCCAGGTTTTGGTCGGGATCGTAGAAGGTGGTCAGGATCGTGAGGACAGCCAGGAGGTAGCCGATCACCATGCTGCCGGCGTCGCCCATGAAGATGGAAGCCGGGGTGAAGTTGAAGGGCAAAAAGCCAAGCAGGGCCCCGACCAGGACCAGGGCCATCAGCGGGACGAAGAGTTGACCCGCCAACAGGGCAGCGGTGGCGAAGATGGCGGCGGCGATGAGGGCCACGCCGGCGGACAGGCCGTCGGCGTTGTCCAGAAAATTGAAGGCGTTGGTGATCAGGATGATCCAGACGACCGACAGGGCGACCGACAGCGGGGCGGGCAGGAATTCCAGCAGGCGAACGTCAGCCCAGATGGCGACGACGGCGGCAACTGCGAGCTGGACCAGGAATTTCGGGCGTGCCCCCAGGTGGCGGGCGTCGTCAACCAGGCCCAGGATGTGCAGGGCGATGGCACCCGCCAGGATGTGCAGCAGACGCGGCAGGCGATCGGCGATGCCCTCGAGGTGGGTCTGCATTAACGTTGGCATCCAGTCGGGCGCCGGGTCCGTCTTGCTAAACGCAGCCAGCAGCGTCACAGCCAGCAGGGGGATAACCACAGCCAGGGTAATGGCAATACCGCCACCCAGGGGAACGGGTGCAGCGTGGCGTTTGTGCCCGCCGGGCTGATCGACGAAGCCGCGACGGCGGGCGATGGAGCGCACGATGAGCGTCGCCACGGCGGCGAGGATGCAGGGGATGCCCACGGCGGCGGCGATGATGAGGAGCATGGGCGAAAGCTTAACTGCTCAAAGTCGAAACGTCGAAAGGCGAAAGGCGAAAGGCGACACAGGGCCTCGGCCGAGGCGAGATGGGTTTGGCTTGGATCTTTTGGGGATCAATCAAGGCAGGATAATCGCATCCAAGGTGTCGATGGCGCGCTGCGGGTGTCCGTCTTTTGCCGGCGTATTGTCGTGGTAGATGCCGCCGGGGCGGCGGATTTGGACGGTGGTCCAGCCCAGGGCGTTGGGGGCTAGGAAGTCTTTGGCGGGGTTGTCGGCGACGTAGAGGCAGGCCGTGGGGGGGACGTCGAGTTTTTGGGCCATTTCTTGAAAGGCGCGGGGGTGGGGTTTCCAGAACTCCCGGCCCCATTGGTCGGTGAGGATGATTTCGTCGAGGCGGCTGTCGAGGCCCAGGGTGCGGACCTTGTTGGCCTGCATGGTTGCCGGGCCGTCGGAGATTAGGCCCAGGCGGCACCGGCCCGCCAGACGGGTCAAAGCCGCGGCGGCGTCGGGTTGGAGTTGGATGTTGGGCGGGTGGTTGCGGTAGGTGTCGATCATGCGGGGGACCAGGGCGTCGGGGTCCGGGTGACCGAGCTGGTCAGCGATGACGTTGTAGACCCGTCCGCGATCGGGGGAATCGAAGAGCTGCTTCATGCGTTCGAGCAAGTCGAAAGGGGCGTCAAGCTCGTCGGCAAAGGCCCGGGCGACGGCCTCGTAGCCGCTGAAGACGAAATCGCGTTCGAGGTAGAGGGTGTCGTCGAGATCGAAGACCAACGCCTGCGGCGTCGAGTTCGAGTTTCGAGTTGCTTGTTTGGAGGTCATTGTTAATAGCGAATAGCGAATTGAACGACAACTACAAAAACTGCAAAAAAAGGATTGAACCACGGAGACTCAGAGGCGCAGAGAACGGCAACAACATGTTTCTCCTCTGTGCCTCCGTGCCCTCTGTGGTAAATCCGTTGGCGTTGCGAGTTGCAAATAGCGAACTGTAAAAACAGCCAAGAGTCCACGGTCAGGGTACGCCGTTTACGAATATGGCTTGGTCGTAGCGTAGCAGGGTCAGGCCATCCTGGTAGGCCATGGGGTCGTCGCGGAGTTTTTTGCCGATCAACTCGGCCATGAGCCATTTTGGGAAATCGGCACCGGCCTGGATGGCCAGGGGAACGCCGCCGCCGAATCGGGGGTTAATCTCGATGACCCGGACGCGCCCCGAGGGGGTGACCATGCACTGGATGGTGACCACGCCACAGAATCGGGCAAACGCCCGGGCGACGCGATGGCCGACCTCGATGACCTTGGGGTCCTTGACGATGGTGCCCTTGCTGACCTCGCCGGATCGGACCTCGAGACGCCGGCGGGGGACGACACATCGGGGCACGCCGTCCAGGCCTACGTAGACATCCAGGGTGTGTTCGATGCCCTCGACGAATTCCTGCACGATGGGGTCGGGCACGCGCTTTCCCAGGACGCGGAGTTCGTCGCGGTTGTTGATGCGGTAGTTGCCCAGGGAGGCGCTGCCCTCGCGGGGTTTCATGTAGTAGGGGAAGCGATGGCGTTTCTTGGCCAGGGCTTGTCGCCAGGTCCAGGTCTCAGGAGTGTCGATACCGGCGGCTTGGAGGGCCTGGTGGGTGAGGATCTTGTCGCGGCAGGTGCGGACCACGGTCTTGTCGGAGATGATCACCCGCGTGCCCTGGCTGCTGAAACGGGGGGCGGCTTTGGCCAGCGCCAGGAGGTCGTAGTCGATCAGGGGGATGACGGCGTGGATGTGGTGCTTTTTGGCCAGCTCGAGCAGGGCGGGGATATGCCCTCGCCCTTTGATGGGGGGCACGATGTGGGCCCGGTCCACCTCGTGCATGGCGGGGGCCAGCCAGTTGAGATCGGCCCCGTGGACGGTTAGCTGGAGTCTGAGGGTCTTGGCGGCGCGGCGAAAGGCCTGGAGCAACTCGATACGTCGGCCCACGCACGTAAACAGGATGTTGAGGGCCGGTCGGCGCGTTTTCTTGGCAGCCTTGGTGGACATCGGTAGCGTGTCATCCGGTGGGGGCCTGTCGAATGAGCGCGCAGGCCCGCCCGGCGACTATATCGGCAGGGTGGGGTGGTGACTAGCCATACGGATCGGTCGGTAGGGTCGGCGGCTGTGAAGTTCGGGGATGGTGGGTTTTGGAGGCAACGAGCAGGTGATGAAGGCGGAACTTCTAAGCGTGGGCTCGGAATTGACCTCGGGGCTGACGGTGGACACCAACTCGGCTTGGTTGGCTGGGCGGTTGGCGAGGTTGGGGATCGAGGTTGGCCGGCAGGTGACGGTTGGAGATGATTTGGATGCCATCAAAGAGGCACTGCGGGAGGCGGCAGGCCGATCGGAGGTCGTGGTGGTCACGGGCGGGCTGGGCCCGACGGAGGATGACCGGACCCGTCAGGCGGTGGCGGCGGCGCTGGGGGTGGGCGTCAGAACCGACGAGGCTGTGCTGGAAGGCATCAGAGCGATGTTTCGGCGGCGGCGGGCCCGGTGGTCTGAATCCAATGCCCGGCAAGCGCTGATCCCGGAGGGGGCGCAGCCCATAGAGAACCCGTGGGGGACGGCTGCGGGGATTCGGGCGGAGGTGGGCGATTCGTTGGTGTATTGCTTGCCGGGCGTACCGGCCGAAATGGAGCGGATGTTTGAAGCCTCGGTGGGCCCGGAATTGGCGGACTTCGGGGCCACGGGGGTGCTTTTGACCCACACGCTCCGGTGTTTCGGGGCGGGGGAGTCACGCATTGGGGAGCAAATCGCCGATTTGATGGGGGGCACTGGGCCGGTGCGGGTCGGGACGACCGCCCACGAGGCGGTCATCGGGATCCGTTTTTTCGTGCGGGGCCGGACCCGGGACCAAGCCCAGGGGCTGTTGGACGAAGCGGTGGTAGAAGTACGCCAACGGTTGGGGCCTTTGGTTTTTGGCGAGGGGCAAGCGACGCTGGAATCCGCGGTCGGGGGGATTCTGGGGTCGCGGGGCCTGACGCTGGCGACGGCGGAGTCGTGTACCGGAGGCCTGCTGGCCAAGCGGTTGACCGACGTGCCGGGCAGCAGTGCGTATTTCTTGCGGGGCCTGGTG
>JBHHVM010000241.1:0-5624 GCA_046754265.1 Phycisphaerae bacterium | reverse complement strand
AAGGTGGGGGTCAAGATGGCCTCCAATCAGATTCAGTTGCGCACGGCCAAGGCGGCGGTGGCGGCGGCGCTGGTCGAGGGGCACTTTCCCAAGTACCGCGACGTGGTGCCCACAGACAGCGACAAGGCTGTGCGGTTTAAGGGCCCTGAAATGCTCAGCGCCGTGCGCCGGGCAGCCTTGCTGACCAACGAAGAGTCTCGCGGGGTGCGCTTCACGTTCGGCGACAACGAGTTGGCTTTGTCCAGCCGGGCCCCGCAACAGGGCGAAGCCCGCGTCACATTGCCCGTCGAATACGACGGCGAACCGCTGGAGATCGGGTTCAACCCCAACTTCCTGATCGACGTGCTGCGGGTGATTCAGGCCGAAGACCTGGTTCTGGAGTTGAAAGAGCCCAATCGCCCGGGGTTGGTCAAGTGCGGGCAGGATTTCGTGTACGTGATCATGCCGGTCAATCTCTCCTAGCTGGACGGGCCCCATGCCCCCGATGTCCCGAGAGAATCTGCGCTGGGTGCACCGCAACCGCCAGCCGCGGGACCGGGCCGTGGCCGTGGGTCGCCTGGCTGAGCAGATTGTGGGCGACCGGGTCCAGCCGGCGGGGCGGCGGGTGGAGGCCATCCAAAGGGTGCTGGTTGAGATGGTGGACGAGGAGTTTATCGCCCACTGCACGCTGGGCCCGCTCGAGGGGGGCAGGCTGACTCTCCTGGTCGATGACCCAGCCTGGGCCTACGCCCTGCGGCAGCGCTGGCTGGTGCCCTTGCTGGAGCGGTTGCGGTCGGCCCGAGGCTCGGTGCGGGTGACCAGCTTGTGTTTTTCGGCCGGGAAAAGCGAACTGAAGGTGATTCCAGAGGTGCCCAAATAGGTCTCGGCGCGGTACAATAAAGCCCGGCGTGAAGACCACGAAGGATCCATGAACGAAGCTCCCAACCCACCGGCCCAGACCCAGGACTCCCCTCCGACTCCGTCACCCGCCGTCGGCGCCCCTGAAGGCACCGACCTGTACGACGAGTCGCACATCAGGGTGCTGGAAGGGCTGTCGGCGGTGCGGCAACGCCCGGCCATGTATATCGGCGGCACCGGATACGGCGGCCTGCACCACTTGGTCTATGAAGTGGTGGACAACGCCATCGACGAGGCGATGGCGGGGTTCTGCAAGAATATCCTGGTCAAGCTTAACGCCGATGGAAGCTGCACGGTCTCCGACGATGGCCGGGGCATTCCGGTCGGGCCCATGCGGCACGAGAGCCCCACCCTGGACGGCAGGCCCGCCGTGGAAATCGTCATGACCGTGCTGCACTCGGGCGGCAAGTTCGATCACAACAGCTACAAGGTTTCGGGCGGGCTTCACGGTGTGGGCGTCAGTGTGGTCAACGGCCTGAGCGAGCGGCTGGACGTGGAAGTCTGGCGGGACGGCCAGGTTCACCACATGGCGTTTGCCCGCGGCGACGTGGTCAAGCCCCTGCACGTCATCGGTGAGACCAGCAAGACCGGCACCCGCGTGCAGTTCAAGCCCGACCCGGACATCTTCCCCGATTGCGACTTCAAGCTGGACACGTTGCTGTCGCGTCTGCGCGAGCTGGCCTATCTCAACGAGGGGCTGCGCATTCAGGTGGTGGACGAACGGACCGGCAAAGAGATTGAGTTTTGCTATGAGGACGGTCTGCGGGAGTTTGTGACCTATCTTCGCGGCGGGTCGGAGCCATTGCACAGTCATGTGATCTGCCTGCGGGCCACGGACCAGGATCAGCGCCTGGCCTGTGACATTGCCCTGCAGTATTCCGACAGTTTCAGCGAGAACATCATCTGCTTCGCCAACAACATCAAGAACATCGACGGCGGCATGCACTTATCGGCGTTCAAAAGCGCCCTGACCCGGGTGGCCAACAACTATGCCAAGGATTCGGGGTTGCTCAAGGGCGGGGCGACGCCGACGGGCGACGATTGGCGCGAGGGGTTGATTGCGGTGGTTTCGGTCAAGGTGCCCGACCCCCAGTTCGAGTCGCAGACCAAGGTCCGGCTGCTGAACCCGGAGGTGGAGACCTTCGTGCAGCATACGGTCAACGAACAACTGAAGAACTACCTGGAAGAACATCCCTCCGACGCCAAGCAGATTGTGACCAAGGGCATTCAGGCTGCCCAGGCCCGGGAGGCGGCCCGCAAGGCCCGGGACCTGGCCCGCAAGAGCGCCATGGGCGGGGCGGGGTTGCCGGGCAAGCTGGCCGATTGCCGTAGCGGTCAGGCCGACGAGACGGAGCTCTACCTGGTGGAGGGCGACTCGGCCGGGGGCAGTGCCAAGCAGGGTCGCGACAGCAATTTCCAGGCCATCCTGGCCCTGCGCGGAAAAATCCTAAACGTCGAAAAGGCCCGCGTGGATAAGATGCTCTCCCACGAGGAGATCAAGAACATCATCCAGGCGGTTGGTTGCGGGATCGGGCGGGAGGATTTCGACCTTTCCAAACGGCGCTACGGCAAGATCATCATCATGACCGACGCCGACGTGGATGGTTCGCACATTCGCACCCTGCTGCTGACTTTCCTGTTTCGCCACATGAGGCCCCTGATTGAAGACGGACGGATCTACGTCGCCCAACCGCCGCTGTACCTGTTGGGCAAGGGCAAGAAAGCCAAATACGTGCTCGACGAAAAGACCATGAACCTGGAGCTGGCCAAGCTGGGACTGGAAAGCACCCGGCTCATCGTGCGCGATAATGGTTCAGGTCAAAAGACCCTTGAAGGCCAGGCCCTGGCCGATCTGGTCGATAGTCTCGATGCCGTTGAAGAGCGTGCCAAGTTGCTGTCACGTCGTGGCGTGGGGCTGCGTCACTTGTTGACCGACGCCCGCAGTGCGGAGCGCGGGCTGCCGGCCATTCTGGTGCAAATCTATCGCCCGGGTCTGGATAAGCCCGAGCAACGCTTCTTCCACGACGAAGAGGCCCTGATGGAGTTCCGCAAGCGCGAAGCCCAGGAACACGGTGAAGTGGAAGTCGTCGAAGCCCGCCACCTGCAGGTCAACAGCGGGGGAAACGGCAATGGAGAGGAAGGTCCGTCGCCCCATCGCATCGTTCGTCACGAGTTGACCGAATGCCGCAGCCTGGACGACCAGTTGGGCAAGATCGAAGCGCTGGGGCTCGACACCCAGGATTACTTTCTGACCCGGGAAGAAAACGTGGCGGGCGAACTGCCCCCGGCCCGTTATCTGCTGCAGCGCGGCGAGCAAGACCCCGTCGAGTTGGACAACCTGGCCCAGGTGGCTGAGCGTATCCGCGAGTTGGGCGCTTCGGGAACTCACATCAAGCGTTTCAAGGGCCTGGGCGAGATGAATGCCGATGAATTGTGGTCCACCACGATGGACCCGGAAAAACGCATCCTGTTACGGGTCACCGTCGGCGACGACCCGGACGATGTGGACCAGTGGGATTTGGAGTTGCGCGAGGCTGACCGCATCTTCAGCGTGCTGATGGGCGGTGACGTGGAACAACGCCGCCGCTACATCGAAGACAATGCTCTGAACGCCCGCAACCTGGACATATAGAACCTGCTCGATCGCCTGCCGGCTTGATTTTCTCTGTCACCTCCCGAACCGTTTTGGTCTATCAGATTTCGACGCGTCGCAAGTGCTTGGCCCCCAGGTAGAGGGCCCCGGCGCCGCCGGCGACAGCCAGAATGGCCGTGGCGGTCACGAGGGTCAGCACGAGGCTGTCGGGTGCGGGCAATTCCAGGTTGCGGGCCCGAAGCGTCGCGGCGGCCATGCCCCCCAACACCAGCACGATCAGACCCATTGAAGCGATCAGGTTGACCGTGCCGCCGAAGCCGTTGGCGATGCGCCCGGCGCTGGTTTGACCGAACATGGGCAGCCTGGCGCCCAAACCCACTGCCAGCCCGCACAGGCCCACGCAGATGGCCACCGAGGCAAAAAGGTGCAACAGCGCCCAGCCCCAGGGAAGATTCATGGCCCGGGCGGCGAACAGCATGGCCCCGGCTGCCAGGGGCACCGTCACGGTGGCGGCGTAGGCGAACTTGGCCAGCAGGATTTGCCCCTTGGAGATGGGCAGCAAGTTCAGCAGCCACAATTGGTGACCTTCGAGTGACACCAAGGGGAAAACGAACCGGCTGGTGAAGGTGGCCAACATCAACGACACGGCGCACAAGTTCAGGAACGGCAGCATCAACCCCCACTGCGAATCGGCCAGGTCGATGAAGAATCGCGGCATGTTGAGCAGATAAAACCCCATCAGCCCAAACAGGATGGCCAACTGGCTCCACTGCATCGGGTCGCGGAAAAACGTGCGCAAGTCCTTGGCGGCGATCCAGCGCAAGCGACGGGGCAGGTAAAAAAATGCCCAGGCGCACAGGCCCGCGCCGCCGGTGGTGCGGGCGTTGTTGTTGAGACGCCGACCGGCCGAGGTGATCGCCCGGTCGTAGGTCGCCAGGAAGCTGCGCCCGCAAAGCCATACCGCCAACATACTGAGGAACAAGGCGTTCGCCGCCGTCACGGCCAGATAACCCATGGATTGGCCGTACCGGTATTGCAGGGCTTGTTCGATGCCCTTGGCCACCCAAGTGCTGGGCAACAGGGCTGCCTGGACCAGGTCCATCCCCGCGAAGAAGCGGGTGGTCCATTCGTTGCTCATGAGTTCGACCTCGCGCATCAGGCGCAGGGTCCAGATGGAGACGCCGGCCAACAGCAGCCCGCCGGTCAGCAGCAACATGCGTTCGCCCCGCCGGGGAAAGAATCGTCCACACAACCAGGCCAACACCAGGCCCAGGGCCCCGGGGATGGGCACGAAGCATAGAAAAAACGCGATGAACAGCGGAAAGAAAACCCAGGATTGACTGGGGCCCTGGCGGGCGGCGGCCAGCATCAAGGGCACGCCCAACAGCAGCAGGGACCAACTGGCGAAAAACAGGCTCTCCAGATACTTGATCAGCACCAGATGAACCGGCGGCACCGGTGCGGCCAACAAAAAGCCCGGCTCGGCCTGGCCGAAGAGTGACCCGTACACCAGGACTGCGTTGGAAAACGCCAGTAGGATCAGCAACGACAGGAAGAAGATGTTGAAGATCACCGGAATGACCACGGCGGCCTCTAAGAGCTGGTGCTCGAAGAAAGCGAAGATTTCGTCAAAGAGCAGGAAAAGCCCGATCCAGATCACGCCTATGAACGCGGCGCTGACCATTAGCTTCAAAGGCCAATCCGCCAGGGCCTGGCGCAGGATATTGCGCAGCAGGGTCAGTCGCAGGGCCACCAGGATGGCGAACGCCGACCGCCCGGGGCCGACATTACTCGACGAATTCATCTTGCTCCTCGGTCAACCTTAGAAAAATCTCTTCCAGGCTTTGTCGGGCTTGGGCCTGGGCCCGCAACTCGGGCATGGTGCTAAGTGACACGAGCTGTCCTTTATGAATGATGCCGATGCGGTCGGCCACCTGCTCGGCCACGCCGAGGGTGTGGGTGCTCATAAACACGGTTCCCCCCGCCCGGGCGTGGCCCACGAACATATCTTTGACTTGCCGGACCGTTTTGGGGTCCAAGCCCACCATGGGCTCGTCGATGACCAAGACCTGCGGCTGGTGCAGAAAGGCGGCGGTGAGCACCACTTTTTGCTTCATGCCGTGGCTGTAGCCTT